>JBJTFU010000079.1:0-16621 GCA_046093585.1 Ilumatobacteraceae bacterium
TGGAATCGCTTGGTCGTCGGGCCGTTGGGGATTTCCTCGGTGTAGGCGTAGTACTGCGGATCCTGCACCTGGCAGAAGTACGGACCGTAGAAGAGCTCCTGGAAACACATCACCTGTGCGCCCTGCTTCGCGGCCTCGCGCGCAGCCTCTTCGTGCTTGTCGATCATCGTGTCCTTGTTGCCCGTCCAATCGGTCTGCAACAACGCCGCCTTGACAACCCGTGCCATGTATCCCCCTCATTGTTCGGGGGTCTGGCACCCCCGCTCGTACGTCGTCAGGCTAGTTGCGGTCTTCCCAACTGCGAAAGGGGATTCAGCCTCCGAACACCAGACCTGCAAGGACCCCCAGTCCAATGATCCAGACACTGGAGATACGAGTGACGAGCAACACTCCCGCGGCCACCACGGCCAGGGTCAGAGTGCCGACATCTGTAAGTGAGGTATCGGCCAGACGCACCACCAGTAGTGCCATCAGACCGATCGACGCGGCCGTCACTCCCCCGAGAACGGTCCGCAACCACGGGGTGCGCGTCACCACTCCGACGAACCAGTTGCAGCCCGCGGCGAAGACGAACGACGGCAGGAAGATCCCCGCCGTGGCGACCATCGCTCCCGACAGGCCTTGCAGTTCCCAACCGATGAACGTCGCCGAGGTGAACACGGGACCGGGCGTCACCTGACCGACGGCGATCGCATCGAGCAACACCGACTCGGAGATCCATCCATCGCGAATCACGAGCATCGAATCGAGGAATGCGAACAGCACGTAACCGCTACCGAAGATGACACTGCCGATCTCGGCGAAACGAAGGAAGATCCGCCACAACTCGGGCACCACCGCGGCGACGATCAACGCCCCCATCGCATGCAGTCGGTGCCGGACGCTCGCCAGTGTCACCGCGACCGCACCTCCGACGACGAGGACGAGGAGATCCGGAACACCCACCACGGACAGGGCGATGCATCCCGCGCCGATCACGACATGCAGCGGAGTGCCCAGCGTGGACTTACGCAGGCGAACGAGGGCGACGGCGATGATCGCCACCACGACGGGATAGATGCCGTAGCGCAGACGATCCAGGACGTCGGTTCCTTCGATACGTCCGTAGTTCGCCGCGATCAACGACACGATCAAGAAAGCCGGAACGATGAACGACAGTCCCGCGACGATGAGACCACGCCAACCTGTTCGCCGCGAACCGATCAACATTGCCAACTCCGTCGAGTTCGGGCCGGGGACGAGCGCCGTCGCGCCCACCATCAGTGCAAATTCTTCCTCCGTCGACCACTTCCGCTTGCGCACCACTTCCTCGTGCATCAGTGCGACGTGCGCGGCCGGGCCTCCGACACCGATGAGGCCCACCTTGAGGAACAGACGAGCGAGGGAACTCAGGCGCGTAGGTTCCATGTGGGCCCGTCGGGCGTGTCACGGACTTCGATCGCGATCTCTGCCAATCGATCACGCAACACGTCGGACAAGTCGAAGCGCTTGTCGGCGCGGACCCGTGCCCGCAGATCGAGTACCACACTCATGATCGGCGCCAAGGCCTCGCGCGGATCGCGCAAGCCGCTCACCGCGAGATCGGCAAGACGGGTGATCATGCCGCGCAAGACCGTGCGCGCGTAGTTGGCGTCATCGCTCTGCAGGCTGTCTGCCGACCACAACAGGAGGGCATCATCGAGCCCGAGAGCAGCGCGGGCAGCGCCGTCACCGTCACCGTTTGCCACCGCCACATCGAATGCGGCGCTCAACCGATCGGTGGCTGCACGCAGTGTGGCGTCCTCATCATCGTCGGCGGCGACTTCGACCACTTGCTCACCCCTCGGCCGAGGTGAGGAGTTCGTGGATCGCGGATCGCGCAATCGAGCGAGAGGGAACGTTTCCCCTGCCGGAATCTCCTCCGATTCTCCTCCCACCCTCAGCGTCACGACACCTTTGCCCGTCACTTCCGCAGTGTCTGCGTCGATGTCGATGACGAGCGCGGTGTGTTCATCCACGCCGAGCACCCACGTGTCTCCGTCCATCTCACGTTCCAACTGGGCGAGGCGGCGCTCGCCCATGTAACAAAAGCGCGTGTCGTGGTGGCCACCCTCGGCGTTGTTGTAGTGCGGCACGACCACCGCGTCGATGCCGAGTTCGCTGAGCACGTCGAGACCCGCCAACCAACGAGGGTCTTCCCCGACCTTGTAGATCTCGTAGACGGGCAACGTGAACCGACCGAGGGTGAGCGCGGCAGCCGAGGCAAAGGTCACTACGCCTCCCGTTCGCAACTTCGCTCGCAACACTTCGGCCATCGCGGTCCCCGTCCACTGGCGAAGCGCATACGAAGGCGAGCCGGGGCCGGCGAACACGTAGTGCGCATCGGCCACGAGTTTCAGCGCACGCTCCACGTGCACCGCGTCGGAGCCGTGCACTCGGTCGAGATCCGCGGCAACGAGTTGCAGGTTGATCGAAGTCTGGAAGTACTCGCGTGCCTTGGTCGACAGTTCGCTCGCATTCTCCTGGAACCCGTACGGCGTGTCGAGCAACACTGCCCGCGCTCCCTTCGGCAAGCGTGCTGCCAGTTTGCGGTGCGTCGTCACCATCGTCGGGGCTGTCTCGCCCGAACCCATGATCGTCAGTAGTCGTGGAGCACTCATTGGAAGAACCCTCCCACTATTGCTTCGTGCACCACGCGCGCGAACCTTTCCGGAAACTGTGCATGCAGATCATGGTCCGCAGGGCTGAACCATTCGACCTTGCTTGCAGAAAGGAGTGCGGTGGCCTGCTCCAGCGCCTTGCGCTTGGTTGCGGTGAACACGCCGCCCTCGCCATCGGCCGGCACGAAGAGCACCGGCACGACGATATTCGGATAGAGCGCCGTCGGCTGGTGCTCCCACAACCCGCGCAACACTTCGAGATGTCGCTCGAGCGTGAGCCAGGGCCGAATGGTCGAGTCGGCGAGGACTTCCATGTTGTTAACGGTCGCCTCGATACCCGAGTCCGGCCAGTCGGGATGCGCCTCGCGAATCCACCGACGGAATTCATCCACGTGCGTCCCAAGCAAGTTCGGCGGTCGAAGGACGTCGGCACACTGCTCCCATTCGGGAAAGTGCTCGCGCAACTCGAGAAATCCACCGTCGACCGCCACCACGCCACGGATCAAGTCCGGTCGACGGTGCGCGAGTTCGATCGCCACGTTGCCGCCCCACGACTGGCCGGCCACCACGGGCTTCACCACTCCCTCGTCGCGGAGATTCTCCAAGAGACACGCCAGGTCATCGGCCACGGTCGCCATGTCGTATCCGGCGTCGGGCTTGTCACTGTGTCCGTGACCACGTTGATCGACGGCCACCGATCGGTAGCCGAGGGACGTGAACGAAGACGCAGCACCCTGCCAGAGGGTCGCATTCGAAGCCAGCCCGTGGACCATCACGATCGCCTCGCCACGTGGTTCGCTCGGTTTCCAATCGAGTACGCGCAACCGCACTCCACTCGCCAACGCAACGTGTCGAGACGAATGGGCTGTCACGGCGGTCACACTACGCTCGCGAATCGTGAATGTCTTGTTGATCACCTTGGATCAATTCCGCGCTGATTGCCTGTCGATCGCCGGCCATCCACTCGTGCGGACACCGAACATCGACCATCTCGCGCGCAACGGAGTGCGCTTGACTCGTCATTACAGCCAGTGCGCACCGTGTTCCCCGGGCAGGGCCAGCCTGTACACGGGGATGTACCAGATGAACCACCGCGTGGTGGCCAACGGCACACCACTGGACAGACGTTTCGACAACGTTGCGTGGCTCGCTCGCCGCGCCGGGTTCCACCCAGTCCTGTTCGGCTACACCGACCAATCCGCAGATCCGCGCGACACGGAAGGCCCCGACGACTGGCGACTGAACTCCTTCGAAGGCGTCCTTCCGGGATTCGATTGCCAGCTGTTCATTCCCGAGTTCGGGTACGAACACCAAGAGTGGATCGAGCATCTCCGCGTCAACGGATTCGACGTGCCGATGAATGCACAGCAGGCGCTGCGCAGCGAACCGGAGCGTCCGGCCGAGTTCGGTATCTCGGCATTCCTCACCGACCGCTTCCTCGGATGGCTCGATCGCCAAGAGGGCTCCTGGTTCGCCCATGCCAGTTACCTGCGCCCACATCCGCCCTACTCGGCTGCAGGCAGGTGGTCGACGGCGTATTCACCCGATGAGGTCGAGTTGCCCATTGCTGCACACGACGAACGACATCCGTTCCACGACTTCGCCCTAGAGATTCCTTCGGCGAAAGCCCCCGACACCGAGGAAGGCGTTCGCCACATGCGCGCCCAGTACTACGGAATGATCGGCGACGTCGACGAGCAACTCGGTCGAGTGTTCGACGCGCTGAAAGCGCGCGGACAATGGGACGACACGATGATCATCCTCACCGCCGACCACGGCGAGCAGCTCGGTGACCACGGACTGAAGGAGAAGCTCGGATTCTTCGAGCAGAGTTACCACATCATCGGGATCATCCGTGATCCCCGCATTCCCGAACGCAACGGCTCCACCGTCGATCGATTCACCGAGAATGTGGACATCGTGCCGACGATTGCCGAGGCACTCGGTCAACCGATTCCCATCCAGTGCGACGGACTTCCCCTCGGTCCGTTGTTGCGCGGTGAAGAGCCGCGTGGGTGGCGACGAGCCGCCACTTACGAATACGACTGGCGACACTTCTTCATCCGGATGGGCGACCGCGAGTGGCCGTGGGATCGGCGAATGGAACAGCAGAACCTCGCCGTGCGGCGCTACGACGACGCCGCATACGTCCATTTCGGGGACGGTACGTGGCTGGCGTTCGACACGCGCGTCGACCCGACGTGGCAGACACCGCTCAGCGACACGACACGGGTACTCGAGATGGCCCACGACATGCTGACATGGCGCTCCCGACACCTCAATCGGGAACTGACGGGAATGCTCAACGAAAGCGGCGGCATCGGCGAGTGGCCAGTCGGCGTTCCATGGCGAGCATAACCATCGAGAACTGAGAGCACGCTCCTGATCCACGAGCCATCGTTCGCCTAGAGTTTGCGTGTCCTACGATCCACGTGGATCGTCGCCCACCCCCACGAGAAAGCCCCCTCATGCTCGCAGCCCTTGCACGCTTCAGCGTCCGTCGTCGTCGAACCATGGTCTTCGGAATCTGGATTCCGCTCCTCGTTGCGATCGGATTCGCCTCGTCACTCACTGGATCAGACTTCGCGACCGAGTTCGAGATCCCGGCGAGCGAATCGAACGACGTCCAGGCATTGTTGGAAGCGAACAACCCCGACCGCGCAGGCTTCAGTGGCGAGATCGTCTTTGCGTCCCCGAATGGCGTCTCCACCGACGAGATCAAGGCAGCGATGAACGAGTTGTTCTCCAAGGTCGACTCGCTTGAAGGTGTCACCGTCACGTCTCCGTTCGACACCCCCGGACAAATCAACCAGACAGGCACCACGGCCTTCGCCTCCCTCGACGTGACGATCCGATCACAGTCCGCTCTCATTTCTCTCGGTGAGGAGATCCGTGAACTGGGCGAGCCCTATGCGGTAGGCGGCCTGCGAATCGAGTACGGCGGCAACGTCTTCGCCGGGTTCGAACTCCCCGCCAGCGAGGCCTACGGGTTGCTCGCGGCGATCATCATCCTCGTCCTCGCGTTCGGCTCCGTACTCGCCATGGGACTCCCGATCGGCACCGCACTCGTTGGTCTTGGGGTCGGCGCATCCTTGGTCATCGTCCTGAGCCACGTGTTGCCGATGCCCGACTTCACGACGTCGCTAGTGGCGATGATCGGCCTCGGCGTGGGGATCGATTACGCCCTGTTCATCGTCACTCGTTATCGCGAGGGTCTCCACCACGGGATGAGCGTCGAGGACTCCATCGTGAATGCCGTCGACACCTCCGGTCGTGCCGTGATCTTCGCCGGCATCACGGTGATCATCTCGTTGCTCGGCTTGTTCGTGATGGGTCTTGCGTTCGCACGTGGACTTGCCATCGGTGCAGTGATCGGCGTGCTGATCATGATGATCGCCTCCATCACGCTGCTCCCGTCGCTCCTGGCGATGGTCAAGCACCGCATCGACGTCACCTCCCGTGCCGCGCTCGTCGCCCTCGCGTTCTTCGTCGTGGTCACGTTCTTCGCAGTGGTTCGGCATTCGCTGCCCCTGTTCCTCGGCGCGATCGTCTCGGCGGTCGTCATCACGCTCGCGAGTTTCTTGATCAAACCCCTGCGCAGGCCGATTCCGCAACGCACCCGGAAGCCCAAGCACGAGACCTTCTGGTACCGGTGGAGCCGGCTCGTCCAGCGCCGACCGTGGACGTCTGCGATCGCCGCAACGGTCCTGCTGCTCATCATGAGCGCTCCGCTCGCTTCCATCAGACTCGGATTCGGCGACAACGGCAACGCGCCGGAGTCGGCCACGGTGAGGCGTGCCTACGACATGTTGGCCGAGGGATTTGGCCCGGGCTTCAACGGCCCTCTCTTCATCACCGTTCAGGGAACCACCGCTTCCGATCCCGATGCGCTGGATCGATTCACGGACAAGATCAAGTCGGTCGAGGGAATCGCCTTCGCCCAAGCCGCTCCGGCATCGGCAGATGGTTCGCTCTCTCTGGTCATCGCTTACCCGACGACGGCACCTCAAGACGAAGCAACCACCTCCCTCATCAAGAACTTGCGCGACGTCGTCATTCCGCAGACTGGTGTCGAGGCCAAGGTCGGTGGTTTCACGGCGGCAGGCGTCGACTTCGCCGACGTGATCGGCGGTCGGATGCCACTCCTCTTCATCGGTGTCTTGTCGCTGTCGTTCCTGCTCCTCATGGCCGTCTTCCGCAGTCTCCTCGTACCACTGAAGGCCGTGATCATGAACCTGCTGTCCATCGGCGCGGCGTACGGCGTGGTCGTGGCCATCTTTCAATGGGGCTGGGGCATGAACCTGATCGGTGTCGGTAAGGCAGGCCCGATCGAGAGCTGGGCGCCGATGATGCTGTTCGCGATCGTGTTCGGTTTGTCGATGGACTACGAGGTGTTCTTGCTGTCTCGCGTGCGCGAGGAATACCTACGCACGGGCAACAATGCGGAAGCCGTTGCCGACGGACTGACGGCGACGGCACGCGTGATCACTGCGGCGGCACTGATCATGGTGTGCGTTTTTGCGGCATTCGTTCTCGGTTACGACCGTCAACTCAAGTTGTTTGGTCTCGGTCTTGCACTTGCGGTGTTCATCGACGCCACCATCGTGCGCATGGTGCTCGTGCCAGCGACGATGGAACTGCTCGGCGATCGCAACTGGTGGATCCCGAAGTGGATCGACGAGCGGCTGCCGAAGATCGACGTCGAGGGACACAACCTGGAGCCGGTCAGCGACCTCGTGTAGTTGGGTCTTGTCGGGTCAGAACTTGACGAGACAGCGGCGCGGACCGCGCACCTGACCGCCCGCCCACGTCACCTCGCTCGGGTCGACGAGCGAGTACTCGGGAATGCGCTCGAGCCACGTCTGCAACGCGACACGCAATTCCAGGCGCGCGAGGTTGCTCCCCGCGCAACGATGGATACCCGAACCAAACGCGACGTGGCGGTTGTGCTCGCGGTCCAACTTCACTTCATCGGGATCTGCGAACTGGCGAGGATCCCGATTCGCCGCAGGGAACGTCATCAAGACGCGGTCGCCCGCCTTCATCGGGCAACCTTGGAACTCGGTGTCGCGATCGACTATCCGGGCCATCGTCACGGGGGCGTACACGCGCAACAGTTCTTCGAGCGCAGTCGGCCACAAATCGGGGTTTTCCCGCAACTGCCGACGATGCTCGGGATGCTGGGCGAGGTGCCACAGCGTGGATCCGATGGCCGACCACGTGGTGTCGACACCCGCCACGAGCATCAAGTTGCACACGCCGAGGATGTAGTGGTCGGGAACCTTCTGGCCTTCCACTTCGGCCTGCGTCAGTTCGCTGATGAAATCGCCCTCACGGGGGTTCTTGCGGCGATCGGCAAGTTGCTCGGCGAAGAACGAAATGATCTTGCGTGAACTTGCCGCACGAAGCTCGGGATCGGTCATGCCCTGCTCGAGCACACCGCGCACCCATGAGGTGAACTCGTCTTCCATCTCGAGCGGCACGCCGAGCATCGTGGCGATCACCCTCACCGGAATGTGCTGGGCGTAGTCGCCGGCCGCGTCGGCGACGCCCTCGTCGATGAATTCGTCGATCAGCGAGTTGCACAAGTCCTTCGTGCCCTGCTCGTACTTGGCGACCGATTGCGGTGAGAAGATCGGCAAGATCAGCCGACGATGCCAGTGGTGGTCGGGCGGATCAGACGTGATCGGCGGTGCTGCCACCGATGCGTACGGCCCCTCGTCCCAGCCTGGAGCGGGGGGCATGACGAGGATTCCGCGCGACGTGAACAGTTCGAACTCTTGCGCCATGGCCACGACGTCTTCGTAACGCGTGGGCATCCACGAGCCGCCCCAACGATCGGTGTGGGCGACCGGACACTGCGACTCGCGGATCTGGTCGAACCTGGAGAACGGATCCTTGATGAACTCCGGGTCCATGATGTTGTAGTCCGTGAGCAGATCACTCACTGGTCGCTGCATGTCAGGCACGACGAGCCGCTCCACTACTCCGTGATCAGAATCGCCCGCTCGGGGCAGTTCGCTTCGGCTCGTCGGGCTTTGGCCTGCAACTCGGCGGGGATGTCACCATCGATCAACACCACTGCGTTGCCGAGGTCGTCACTACCGAAGATCTCGGGCGCGGCGATCGCGCACATTTGGTGACCGTGACAGGAATCTTCGTTGATCGTTACGCGCATGATCTCACCTTACCCAACCAGTTACCCACAAGTAATCTGTGTCGGTGCCCGGCTTCGACGTACTCCTCTCGTTCGTCCTCTCGTCCTTGGCTCTCCTTCTCGTTCCCGGTCCCGCCGTGGTCTACGTCGTCAACCGGGGAGTCGTCGACGGTCGCACGGTGGCACTCTCCAGCGTGCTCGGTCTGACCCTCGGCAACTTCGCCCACGCACTACTTGCCAGCGCAGGCATTTCGGCACTGTTGGTCACCTCCTCCGCGGCATTCAACGTCGTCAAGTGGCTGGGGGTTGCCTACCTGGTCGGCACTGGAATTCGCACACTTGCCTCGAGATCAGACCGTCCCGAATTGGTCGGGCAGTCAGTCGGCGCACGGCACGCATTCCGTCAGGGTGTGATGGTCAACGTGTTGAACCCGAAGGTGGCTCTCTTCTTCCTCGCCTTCCTGCCTCAATTCGTCGATCAGTCGGATGCGAACGGCAGGTGGTCCACACTGTTGTACGGCAGTGTCTTCGTTGGTCTCGGGTTGATCACCGACTCGACCTATGCCCTGATCTCCAGCTCACTCAAGGACTCTCTCCTGCACGGCGAAGCACTCGGCTTCTTTCGAAGGTGGGTTTCGGGAACGGTGTTCATTGCGCTCGGCATCATGGCGGCGACCGTCGGCCGATGAGGACGGGTTCATTACTTTCATCCCCGAAGTGCACGCACCTCGAGTTGGTGACGAAGAACATACGTCTGGTCTGCGTATTGTGGAGCCGAGAGTGAAAGGATCTTGAGATGAACAAGTTGAGCCGACTCTGGATCGTTCCCGTTGTGACCTTGGGTCTTGTCTCTTGCGGAGGCGGTGGCTCCTCAGAGGGCGAAGTACTCGACGACGAGTCGATGACCGGCGACACCGTTCTCCTGGATGACGGAGTGGAAGTCGCCGCCGCGACCGTAACCGTGGAGGACGCGTGGGCTCGCACGAGTCCGATGGATCCCGATAGTGGTGCGATCTATGCAATCTTCACGAGTGAATCCGACGATGCGATCCTGTATGCGGATGTCGACTTCAGCGTTGCCATGGCAGCAGAAATAAACGAATCCACCGTTGCTGGTGATGGGTCGATGGACGTGCAGATGGTCGAATCTGTGCCATTGCCTGCTGGCCAACCCGTTGCCTTTGAACCAGGCGGTTATCACATCATGTTGACCGGACTCGTCGAACCCCTCGTCCCTGGCAGCACCATTTCAGTGACGCTGACGCTCGAATCAGGCAACCTCGTTACTTTTGAAGCCGTGGTTCGTGAGGACGCTGAATAGCGGATTGAGTTTGGCTCGGTGACGATCAACGTCACCGCCTGAATTCGTTCAGCCGATCACCTTGCGGAAGGTGAGGTTGATGCGCGGTCCCACCTGTCGTTTGGTCTTGGCAATGCGATGCACCCACTGGCGCTGACTCGCCCCCGACATCACCACGAGATCACCCGAATTCAACTGGACGCTCTCCACCCGCTTGAGGAATCGGTGCTGGAAGTCGAAGCGTCGTGACGCACCCAAACTGAGCGACGCGATCACGGGTTCCGGCCCGTTCTCGCGCTCGTCGTCGGCGTGCCAACCCACGCCGTCATTGCCGTCCCGGTAGAGGTTTACGAGCACCGAGTTGAACGTGGCTCCACTCACCCGTTCGCACAATTCGCGAAGACGCAGCAAGACGGGCGTCCACGGCACGGGAATTCGTTCGAGGTTCGAGTACGTGTAATGCACTCCGTCGTCCGCATGCCACGTCGACAAACGGGGTTCACGATGTTTTTGGCCGAACACGATGATGTCGTGCGACTCCCACGGGTTGTGTTGGTGGATCTCACTGAAGGCACACTGCGCCTGGGTTGGGTCGAGGAATCCTTCTTGGAGCATGGCACTGCCGTCGATCGGCAGTAGTTCCCGTGGCTCATCGAACAGGCTGGGCGTCACACGTATCTCCGCAGGTACGACGCAACGAGGTCGTGCGCGCCCGAGGCATCGTCCACTCCAGACAGCATCGAGAAGAAGCCGTGCAATGTGCCGTTGAAGCGCACGACGGAAGCGTTGACACCGTTCTTGGCGAGCCGCTTCCCGTACTCCTCACCTTCGTCGCAGAGAGGATCGAATTCCGACGTGACGATGAGCGCGGGCGGAACCGTGGCCAAGACATCGTCTGCGGCAAGGATTGGCGAAGCCGCGACATCCTTCTCGTCCGTCTCGTCACGTAGGTACTGGTCGATGAACCATCGCATCATCGTCTTCGTCAAAGTGGGGCCTACCGCGTTCGTCTCGATCGACGGCAACGTCATCGACATGTCGACGGCCGGATAGATCAACACTTGGTACTTGAGCGGCACCACTCCGCGCTGGGCGACGACCGCGGCAAGGTTGCCACCAGCGGAATCGCCGGCGATCGCCAGTCGCGCGGGATCGACCCCGAGTCGCGCCGAATTCTCGAAGGCCCAGACGGTCGCCGCTCGAGCATCATCCACCGCGGCGGGGAACTTGTGCTCAGGAGCAAGCCGATAATCGACACTCAGGATCGCCATCCCCGCCTTGTTCGCGAGCGTGCGACACACGTGATCGTGGGTGTCGAGGTCCCCCACCACCCAACCACCACCGTGCAGATAGACGACCAGCGGTAGATCGACCTCAGGGGACGGCCGATACAACCGACACGGCACACCGCCAGCATCGACATCGCGCACCTCGTGCACGGGGATGTCGAGGGGAACCCGCGCCGCCTTGAACGCCGCACGGGCATCGGCCGGCGACAGCTCGTTCAGTGGTGTCATCCCCAGTGCAGCCATGAGATCGGCCACGGCCTGACTCTGCGGATGCAGCACCATCACTCGCTCCTTTTCCAACGGCATCTCCAGCCGTGGCGGTCAGAGCCTACGCAAGACCGGCACCGACACGAGGAGTACCGCAAACACGAGGAACAGTCCGATCACCACGAAGAACGTTGGTTGGACACCGATCTGGTCGACCGAGTATCCGACGACCACCTGTCCGAGCGGCGGCGCCGCGTACAGGACCGACATCTGAAGCCCATAGACCCGCCCCTGCAAATGGGGTTCGATGCGGCGTTGCACCACCGAGTTCCACAACGGATTGAACGGGCCCCACGACACGCCTGCGACGAAACCGAGGACCACCACCAACCATGTGGGAGGCAACAACGACATCGGTGCAAGTGCGCACGTGGACGTGATGATCACCAGCCGCAACAAGCGATACGAATCGAATCGTTGCGACAACTTGCCGAAGGCGAATGCCCCGAGCACGGAGCCGGCCGCCAACGCGACGAATACCGCACCCAACGACCGCGGGTCGTCCTTGGCTTCGAAGTACGCCGGCCAGATCACCGTGTCGATGGGCATGTAGAGAGCGGCCATTCCCACGAATCCCATCGTGAGTGCGAACAGCGGGCGATCCGCACGCAGAACGCGCACCCCCTCCTTCAACGACTCGACGAACGACTCGTGCGTCGTCTCCACTCGTCCGTGTTCGTCATCCACCTTCATCGCCAAGACTGCGACCCCGGCGAGGACGAACATCAACGCGGTGACACCGAGCGCGGACACCGCACCCGTGCTCGCGATCAAGGCGGCGCCGATTGCGGGACCGAGCATCCAGCCCACGGCGAAAATTCCCTCGTGGCGGCCGTTGGCCGTGTCTTGTCCGATGTCGGAGGCGGCGGCAGCGTTCGTGATCAATGCCTTGCGTGCGGTGTACCCCGCCGGGTCGAACACCGCTCCCAGCACCGCGATCGCGACGATCCACGGGTAGGTCAGTTCACCCAGCTGGTCGACCGCAACGAACAACAACACCGACAGTGCGGACATCACGTCGGAGAAGATGGAGACGGCACGACGTCCCACCCGATCGATGAGTCCGCCGATGATTGGCGACACGATCACCCCAGGAACTGCCGACAGTGCTGCGAGCACGCCGGCCTTCCCCGCAGATCCGGTGGTCTCCAGCACCAACCACGGCAGGGTGATCATCACCACGCCGTTGGCGGTGCCAGAGGCAAGATTCGCCGCTTCCAACAATGGAAACGCGAGCCTGCTTTTCACTCGCTCGACGCTAATCGCCGAGCGCCGTGCGTTACCTGTTGGTCGGTGTGACGACCGCCGAGCGATCCGACTCTGGACCGGTGCCGACGCCGTTGATCGCGGTGACCGTCACCTCATAGGCGGTGCCGGCACGCAAGCCGGAGATCTGCACTGCCGTCGTCGAGCCCGACACGGTCACCTGCTTGGCGACCTTGGTGGACTGATACACACGAACGATCTGCTGTGTGAGCGGAGAACCACCGTCGTCGGGCAACGACCAAGTTGCAGAAATCGCACGACGCTGCGCCAATACCGCCGGAGCGTTCGGCTTGTCCGGTGCCGTGGCAACCGGCGTGGTCGAGCCGGTCGAGACGTAGGCCAAGAGATTCGGCGAGTTCGTCCCCGGCGACGTCACGACATCGGGAGTTGCAGCGCCAGCGATTGCGGCAGCCACCTGGGATGGGGACTGCGCACCGTTGACGGCGAGGGTCACCGCGGCGATGCCCGCCACGTGCGGCGAGGCCATCGACGTACCCGACAACACCGCAGTCGCGGTGGTCGAGGTGTACCACGCCGAGGTGATGCTCGAACCAGGGGCGAAGACGTCCACACACGAACCGAAGTTCGAGTAGGACGCACGCGAGTCGGTGGAAGTCGTTGCGCCGACGGTGATGGCATTGGCCACACGTGCGGGCGAATAGCTACATGCATCTGCATTGCTGTTACCTGCCGCGACCACCACCGTCACACCGCGACTGATCAAGTTGTTGACTGCTGCATCGAGCGAGGTGCTCGCACCGCCACCGAGGCTCATGTTGGCCACTGCCAACGTGCCCGCCACGTGCTGTCCCGCAACCCAGTCGAGGCCTGCGATGACACCAGAAATCGTTCCTGAGCCGGCACAGTCGAGTACCCGCACGGGAACGATGGTCGTCTGCTTGGCGACGCCGTAGGTGGTGCCGCCCACCGTGCCGGCCACGTGCGTGCCGTGACCATTGCAGTCGCCCCAGCCGTTGCCACCGCCAATTGCATCGAAGCCGCTCGCAACTCGACCACCGAAGTCGGCGTGTCCGCCGAGGACCCCAGTGTCGATGATGTAGGACCGCGTGCCCGATGCCGCAGTTGGAGCGCTGTAAGCGCCATCCAGAGGCAGTGCGCGTTGGTTGATGCGATCGAGGCCCCATGTTGCATTCAACTGTTGAACCGGATCAGACGGCGTCAAGGCCACGTTCGTGTCGGGCTCGATCGAAAGCACGTTCGGGTTCTTCGCCACCGATGCGAGTGCCTTCTTCGGGATCGTCATCACTGCTCCGGAGAACACCTTCGAGAACGTGCGATTCAACTTGCCCTTCGCGCCCCGCGCAAGCGACCCACCCGTTGATGTTGGATCGACGTTCGACTTGAAGCGGACGATGTAACGAACTTTCTCGCCATCGACTTCCTCTTCCTCGGTGTTCTTTCCCTTCGCCTTGCCATTGCCATTGGCAGTGCCCTTGGCGTTGTCCCTGCCGTTTGCATTGCCATTCGCAGCGCTGGCGTTTCCGGCATTTCCACTGTTCGCGTTTGAATTGGCTGAGGTCGCGCTGTTGCCACCCGCGTTCGAATTACCCGAATTGCCACCAGCATTCGAATTTGCGCTGTTACCTCCAGCATTGGAGTTGCCCGAATTGCCACCCGCGTTCGAGTTGCCTGAATTGCCGTTGTCGGAGTTCGTCGCGGCAGTGTCGGTGGTTGCCCCGGTCCCCGCGTTGCCATTCGAGTTCCCGCCGGCATTCGAGTTCCCGCTGTTGCCGCCCGCGTTCGACCCCCCCGAGTTGCCTCGAGCCGCCACCGTCGACGTAGGCGGCTTGCCCTTGTCGTCGTTGTTCTTCGCATCGGCGACGATCGGCGAGATCATGCTCGCCAGGACGACGATCGCGACAATCTTCGGCATTCTCTTCATGGGAGGCTCCTCGTTGGGTTCAGCGCAAGGGTGATCGCTCGGGGGGACAAAAGTGTTACACCCGGCCGACGGGGGCTAGAGCACCCCTTCGGGTACCGAGCCATCCCCGAACTCGACCCGCATTTGTTCGCGTAGTGACGCGCTCGCCCAGACGTCGATCGCGGTCATCGCCATGATCTTCGCCCCATCCATGATCGCCTTGGTCCCTGCCTCGGAGATGGCGTGATCGGCGAACTCCGGGGTGTGCAGGGACACCCCCTTCGGTGCCACCGCCAGCATCGGATGGATCGACGGAACGAGGTAACTCACGTTGCCCATGTCGGTCGATGCGCCGGCGATCCATGGGGTCGGCTCCGTGGAGAACACGCGACCGAACTGCGTCGAGTTGGCCGCGTACGCGCCGAGCAACGGCAAGTTGTCCTTCATGTCGGCGAACGGATTCTTCACCCACTCCAACTTGCAGTGACAGCCGGTGCCGTGCGCACCGGCCTCGAGGCATGCGGCGACACGCTTCTTCAGTTCTTGTAGCGACTCGAAACTGGCCGAGCGCACGTACCAATCCATCTCGGTTTCCTTCGGCACGATGTTCGGCTTGTCGCCACCGCGCAGGAACACGCCATGGATCCGCTCGGTCGGCAGGATGTGCTGACGTAACGCAGCCACGTTCATGTATCCGAGCACTGCAGCATCGAGCGCGTTCTTGCCGAGATGCGGAGCCATCGAGGCGTGGGCGGCCTGACCGACGTAAGTGGCCAACACGTGTTGCACGGCGAGAGCGTTGATCCGCGCGTTGTCTTCGTCCGAGGGGTGCACCATCATCGCGGCATCGACACCGTCGAAAGCGCCCTTTCGAGCCATCTCGATCTTGCCGCCGCCGCCTTCTTCGGCCGGAGTTCCGAGAAGTCGCACCCGACCACCCGCCTCTTCGGCGACCGCAGCGAGAGCCAGGCCTGCGCCCATTCCTGCTGCAGCGATGATGTTGTGTCCGCAGGCGTGTCCGATCCCGGGCAGCGCGTCGTACTCGCACAGCACCGCAACGGTGGGACCGGCCGTCCCCACCTGCGCCGAAAATGCGGTCTCCACGTCGTACGCGCTGCGCTCGACCTTCACGCCGTTGTCGGACGCCATTTCGGTGAGCACGCGGTGGGCATGGAACTCCACCCAGTTCTCTTCGGGGTGGGCATGGATGTCGTGGCTGATCGCGACGAGATCGCCCTTCAGCGCGTCGATCTTCGCGGAGACCTTCTTCTTCAGTGCGTCACGGACGTCGTCGTTCACGCCAGTCAGCGTACCGATGGCTCAGACACCGAGACTGCGATAGAAATCCGATGGCGCGACGACATCGTCACGGGTCAATTCACGCACACTCGACTTGCCCAGAGCCAGCAGCGTGGAGTCCATGCCACCACGAATCACGTCGAGCACGTTCTCGACACCAGCCTGACCGTTCGCCGCGAGACCCCACAGGTACGCGCGTCCGATCATCACCGTTTTGGCTCCGACGGCGAGCGCCTTCACCACGTCGCTTCCGCGCCGCACGCCACCGTCCATGACCACGTCGATCTGGCCACCCACCGCATCGACGATCGCGGGAAGTGCGCGAATCGGAGCGGGCGTGCCATCCAGGTTGTTGCCGCCGTGATTCGACACCGAAAGCGCAGTGGCACCGAGGTCGACCACTCGTCGCGCATCGTCCACCCTGCTCACTCCTTTGACCATGAACGGGCCGTTCCATTGGTTGCGCAACCACGCCACGTCTTCCCACGACGGCGGCGGAGTCTGCATCCACTCGTAGTACGC
>JBJTFU010000080.1:0-5497 GCA_046093585.1 Ilumatobacteraceae bacterium
TCAGGCGCGTGCTCTGCCAACTGAGCTACCCGACCATGAGCAGTGCGAACACTGACTCAGCGGTCCCGACGGGACTCGAACCCGCGACCTCCGGCTTGACAGGCCGGCGTGAACTCCAACTTCACCACGGGACCAGATTCGAAAAACGAAACTGATCTTCGCACCCCCAACGGGATTCGAACCCGTGCCGCCACCTTGAAAGGGTGGTGTCCTAGGCCACTAGACGATGGGGGCCTGGATACCTTTCCTGTTGGAAGAGCCCTACGAATCTACCAGCGGACGCGGATGATCCACTCCAAGAGCCATCCCAAGTAGGTGTAGAGATGGAACTGGGGGTACGCCGGATCGTCCTCGTCGATCGTCGGCTCGTTCTCTTGGATGTCGAGCAGGGTCCCGAGCACCAGTCGTAGGTCGTTCACCGACTTCATCAACGAGTCGATTTCGTCCTCGCTCAGGGAGACGACTTCTGCGTCGGCGTCTCGCGACAGCAACTCGTGTGCTCGGTTGAGCGAGTCGAGACGGGAGGCGAGCAGCTCACCATGCATCAGTCGCTGGTATTCCTCGTCGAGTTCGACGTCCTCGTGATAAGCGGCCGGGAAGAGACGTCGGAATCGATCATCGGCCGTGCCTTCGAGGATGGCATCCCGCAGTTGTGCAACGAGATCCACGACCACGCGACGATCATCCGGTCGCACCGCCAGGACGAACCCGTCGTCTTCTCGTCTGATCACGTCCTTGCGCCCCATGATCAGGTGTCGTCCCGCTGCATGGTGGCCCACAGCCCATGTTCGTGGAGTCGGTAGACGTCGAGTTCGGAGCGTTCGCGTGTTCCACTCGAGACGACGGCACGACCTTTGTGGTGCACGTCGAGCATCAACTTCGTGGCCTTCTCGCGGTCGTAACCGAACACCTTCTGGAGAACGAAGGTGACGTACGACATCAGGTTGATCGGATCGTTCCACACGATCACCACCCACGGGCGGTCGACATCGGTCGATCGTTCGTCGTCGGTTTCAGGAATCGATCGGACGTCGGTGTCGCTCACTACATCAGTGTGCCGTGTCGTTCAGGGCGCCGACACGACTAGTAGCGGTATGTGTACTGCTCGTAGTCTTGACGCGTGTCATCGCTCGGTAAGCCCGTCGTTCCGTCGCGCTTGACCGATGTGTTGTTCCGGCACGAGTCGCGCGAGTCGGGCCGTCGATCCAAGTTCGCGGCGTACGTCGCCTTGACGAAGCCTCGGATCATCGAGTTGCTCCTCGTCACGACGGTGCCGACGATGGTGCTCGCCAACGGCGGATGGCCGTCGATCGGATTGATGGTGGCGACGGTGTTGGGTGGTGCGCTTGCAGCCGGGGGAGCGAATGCCGTCAACATGTACGTCGATCGTGACATCGACGTATTGATGGATCGCACGAAGAATCGTCCGCTCGTGAGGGGCGAGGTGTCGCCTCGAGGTGCGCTCGTGTTCGCGGTCGTGCTGCAGGTTGCCGCGTTCGGGGTGCTTTGGAGGTTCGCCAACCTTGCCGCCGCCGCACTGGCGTTGGGCGCCGCAGCGTTCTATGTGTTCGTGTACACGTTGTGGCTGAAGCGCACGAGCAGGCAGAACATCGTGATTGGTGGGGCGGCGGGGGCGGTTCCAGTGCTCGTCGGCTGGGCGGCGGTGACGGGAGGACTCTCGTGGGCCGCGGCAGCATTGTTCGTCTTCATGTTCCTGTGGACACCACCGCACTTCTGGGCACTGGCGATCAAGCACGCCGACGAATATCGAGCGGCAGGTGTGCCGATGTTGCCGGCCGTCGCGACGCTGCGCCACACCACCAACCAGATGATCGTCTACGCCGTGCTCTTGCTCGCGTCCTCGCTGGCCGTGCTGCCGTTCGCAGATTTGGGATGGATCTACGGAATCACGGCTGTGGTATTCGGCCTGGCGTTCACCGTTGGGTGTGTGCAATTGAGAAAAGCGCCGACCGAGCCCCGCGCGATGAGGCTGTTCTCGTTCTCCATCACCTATGTGACGGTGCTCTTCGCCGCCATCGTGGTGGACGTGCTGCTCGGCTGAAACGTCACCGATGAGTTCGGGCGAACCGCCTGTGATTGTTAGTGTTTAGAGCGGTATGTCCTCGGTTGAAGCACCCCTCGTGGGCGTCGCGGGCGCGTCCTCCACGACGGGGGTTGCGGTCTGGCTGACGACCACCGATCACCGTCAGATTGGTCGTATGACGATCGCGGTGTCGTCGGCGTGGTTGTTCGTCGCAGCGGCACTCGGTGCGCTCGTCGGACTGGAGCGAATCGCCGACTCGTCGTCGATCTTCACCGAGATGGCGAGTTCCCAGATGGTGGTCCTCGCTCGTCTCCTCGCCGTGTTCGGCGTGCTCGCCCCCGTGTTGCTCGGTGTGGCGATCGCCGTAGTGCCCGGACAAATCGGTGCACGCGAAATGGCTCTGCCACGACTCGCGTTACTGGGCATGTACCTGTGGTTGTTCGGAACGGCGACGTTGACGGTCGCCGTGTTGAACAACGGTGTGCCGGGTGGTGACGCGACGATGATCGATCTCCACCTGCTCGCGCTCGGCACCACGATCGTCGGCTTGCTCGCCGGTTGGGTGGCGGTGGGCACCACCGTCGCCACGTCTCGTCGCGCCGGCCTCACCCTCGCCAATGCATCGCTGTTGTCGTGGTCGAGTTTCGTGGGGGCGTTCGCCTCGTTGATCACCCTTCCCGTCCTGCTCGGCACCGTCATCTACGTCGGTGTCGACCACCGGTACGGCCAGCTCGCCTTCGGCGGTTCGAAGGACGTCATGGAGTGGCTCGGCTGGGGTTCCACTCAGCCGCAAACGTTCATCTATTCGGTGGTGGCGTTCGGTCTGCTCGCGCAGTTGGCTCCGGCCATGGCGCGACGGAGTCAGCCGATCAAGGGCGCGATGCTCGTCGGTATCGGATTGGTCGCCTCTGCCGCAGTGGGCACGGTGAGTCAGACCGCGCACGTGTTCGTGTGGGACGGAACGCTCGCCGACAAGTTGCAGAGTTTCGTACCGTTCGCCCTGTACAACGGTCTGCCGCTGTTGGGCGCTCTCGTTGTGCTGGCGCTCTCATTGCTTGCCCTGAAGGGGAGTAACCCGAAGTTGTTGGTGCCCTTCGTCCCGGTGTTCCTCGGTGCCGGCATGGTGTTCACCGGAATGCTCGGTAACGCGGTCCAGCACATCGAGTCGACCGGACTCCTCGGAACCTCGTTTGAAGAGGGCGCACGGATCTACATGGTCTACGGCGCTGCCCTCACCGTGTGGGGTGCGATCGCCTATTTCGGGCCGACGTGGACCGCCCGCACGATGAAGTCGTCCGCCGTGCTCGTGGTTTCCGCGATCGGTTTCCTCGGCACGGTTCTCGCTGGTCTCCCGCTGTATGTGGCGGGTTTCGCCGGTCAACCCGCCGATGAGGTGGGTGCCTTCGACTACTCCGGACCGAGCGCAGTGTTCAATGCGATCTCGACCATCGGTCATGCAGCGATGCTGCTCGCCGTTGCAGGAGGCGCAGCGCTTGCAGTGAAGTCGTTGGCCACCGGTCCACAAACGGGTGCAAACCCGTGGGGAGTGGAGGATCAGTGAGCACGGTCGCAGATCGTCGATTGCCGGCCGGTCCGAAGCCCGCGCCGCGTCATTCGCTGACCACCGCCACCGCAGGTGTCGTCGCCGCGGGCACGATGCTCGTGTTCGGCATGTTGGCGATGTGGTTCCGTTTCCGCGATGCCGCCCCGCTACGCGACTCGCGTCGCGGTGACATGATTCGTGACTGGTTGCCGGCCGACATCGCCGTTCCGGAAGTAGCCACGAACACGTTGATGATCACGATGGTCGTGATCTGTGTGATTGCGCAGTGGGCTGCTTACGCGGCCAAGCGCGGTCAGCGACAGCACACCACACTCGCTCTCGCCGTCACCATGTTCCTCGGACTCGCCGCAGTGAACGCGCAGATCGCCGTCTACATCCAGATGGGAATGGGCATTCTCGACGGTCCGTACCAGTCGATGTTCTACGCGGTCACCGGCACGGTGCTCGTGATTCTCGTGAGCGGCGTGGTGTTCTCGCTGGTGGCGATGTTCCGGGCCGTAGGTGGTCGACTGGGCGATGCGGACCTGTTCCGCGCTCATGCCCTCTACTGGTATTTCATCGGAGGCGCGTTCCTCGCGCTGTGGTTCGTCGTGTACGTGCAGAAGTAGGTCACCAAAGATGTTCACCACCTCCTCCAAGTTCTACGTGGCACTCACTGCCTTGGCCGCCATCTCCTTCGGCGTGTACATGATCCTGATCGGGCCATCCTCGATCGGCGCCACCGCACTCTTCGGCATGATCGCGGTGGGCATCCTCTTCGTGTGGCTCTCGCTGCACACTCGTGACGCGGACACCGACGACGAGTTCGCCTCGGGAGCGATGGCCGACGTGCCGTCGCGCAGCATGTGGCCGTTGATCGGCGCAGCAGGCGCACTGCTCACGCTGGTGGGCACGTTGACGACCCCCTGGTTCTTCATCCTCGGTGGGGTCGTCGTGGTCGCATCGTTCGTTGAATGGGCGATCCAAGCATGGGCGGATCGCGCGTCGTCCGACCCCGCCTACAACGCGTCGGTGCGTGCGAAGATCCTGCACCCGATCGAGTTCCCGGTCATCGCTGCAGTCGGTCTCGGCGTCATCATCGTCTCGTTCGCCGAGATCATGCTCGCCGTCGATCGCAGTGCCGGTGCCGTGCTGTTCATCATCGTGTCGTCCTGGGTGTTGGCGGCCGGTGTGGTCATCGCGATGAAGCCGAACATGCGCCGTGGCATCATCACCGTGATCGGAGTGGTGGGCGCGGTGGCGATCGTCGCCGGCGGGCTGCTCGGCAATTCATCCGGTATGCGCGAGCAACTCGTCGAGGCCGCGGAAGAGGGCCACTACACGCATCGCAAGTGTGGTTCGGAGAAGGACAAGTACTCCGACAAGCTGGCCCTCGAGTCGGTGTCACTGCGCAGTGCCGTGGTGGCGACCGTGGAATTCGTCGACGGCAAGTTGATCGCTCGCGAACAGGGTGTGCCCGGGTTGCGGGAAGTGATCACGATTCCGCGTTCCAACCCTTCGTCGATCATCTTCCGCAACAAGACCGAAGGCGACTTCAGACTGTCGGCGGTGACGGGCAAGACGATGGTCTCCGAGGGCGTGTACGAAGTCGAGGAGCACTGCACGCAGTTGATCCCCGCGGGTGCCGAGCAAGTTCTCACTCTCACCATGTCCAAGCCGACGATCGAAAGCGGTGAGTTCTATCTCGAAGTGCCCGGTGTCGAAGGCCAACGCGTGGAGTTGCTGGTGCCATGACGGCAAATAGGCTTCCCTCCGTGCTTCGTCGCCTGAAGTTCCTCCCACTTCTCGGGATTCCTGCGATTGCTGGCTGTGCGTCGAACGCTGCACAAGACACGTGGGCCCCGGAAGGCCCGAACGCCCAGATGATCGACGACCTACAGCGTCCGATC
>JBJTFU010000081.1:0-9070 GCA_046093585.1 Ilumatobacteraceae bacterium
CCTTGGCGAGGGGCAGAACCGCACGCATCTGCTTCATGGTGCGACCGAGATGCAGACCGACGTGTCGGGCGATCTCGACGTGTGCGATGGTGGGCTCGAACACCCACCAGTGCACGTGGCCACCACCTTCTTGGCGGATGATCGAGAACGCCTCGTCCAACAGCTCGGGGCCAATCACCGACATTTCATATCGATGGTGGGGATGGACGACGAGATCGATCAGCCAGGAGTCGTTGCCCCGCGACACTTGGCAGTACGCCACCATGTGGTCGTGACCGGGCTCCCAGGCCATGAGCCCGGTGAATCCCGGTCGCCCACCTTGTCGCAGATCGATCCACAAATGGTCGGAGAGGGGGCGCTGGCCGTCTGCGCGTTCGACGTCGGCGAGCAGGTCTGCGATGTCCGACATGTCGTCCATCGCCAGGCGACGTTTGATGTCGATGTACGCCACTGCGTCAGGCTAGCGATCGCCTGAGTAGTGTTCGCGATCGTGGCAGTAAAGAAGACGAAGAAGAGCACCGCGAAGAAGAGCACCGCGAGGAAGGTCGCCAAGAAGAAGCCGCCGAAGAAGATCGCCGATCGGGGAACTGAAGTGCTCGCGCGTCTCAAGGTGTTGTATCCCGAGGCGATCTGCGAGTTGACCCACGAGAACGCCTTCCAGTTGTTGGCCGCAACGATCCTCTCCGCGCAGTGCACCGACGCGCGCGTGAACATGGTGACGCCTGCACTCTTTGCCGAGTATCCCGATGCACGTTCGATGGCCGTGGCTGATCCACGCCGAGTGGAGGAGCTCGTTCGCTCGACCGGTTTCTACCAAACCAAGGCGAAGAATCTGATCGGGATGGCCCGAGGGGTGGGGGATCGGTTCGGTGGCGAGGTGCCCCGCGAGATCGACGACCTGGTCACGCTTCCCGGTGTCGGCCGCAAGACGGCGAACGTCCTGCGCAGCGTCGTGTTCGATCTGCCCGGTCTTGCCGTGGATACACATGTCGGCCGACTGTCACGACGACTCGGCCTCACCGAGGAAGAAGACCCGGTGAAGGTGGAGTACGAACTCAATGCGATTCTCCCGCCCGCCGAGTGGGGAGGGTTCAGCCTTCGTCTGATCCTCCACGGTCGGCGTGTTTGTGATGCGAAGAAGCCCCGTTGTCACGACTGCTCGCTCGCCGACATCTGTCCGTCGTCGGAGTTGCCGCGGGCCGCACTGGCGCGCTCGGTGGGCAAACGCAAGAAGTCGGTATCGTGAGGACGTGCTCGTGCGCCTGGCGCCGAGCCATCGGTTTCGAGTCCGCCGCTTGAAACCGGACGCTGAGCCCCGCAAGGGGCTCAGTTGTCATATGTCGGTAAAGTCGGGCGATGGCCCGCGACAAGTCAGCGAACGCAGACTCCACTCGCGCCGAACTCGCCGCATTGGCGAACTCGTTGGAGCAGTGTCGCAACAGGCTCGCCGCGCTCGCCGAGTCACGGGGGATGGCAGTCGCCAACCCCGACGACCCCAACGCGGGCGACGATCTGTTGACCTCGATCTACGAGGCCGAGCGAGGAGTCAACACCGCATTGCGGCTCGTGCAACGCGCGGCCCGATGAAGCCACAGGGTCGCGCGGGTACCCTGCTCGGGTGACCGCGACGCCCGAAAAGCTGCCGATCAAGATGTTGAACGATCGTCTTCTCGTCAAGACGACGGGCGGTGACGGGGAGCGGCGTTCCACCGGTGGCATCGTGATTCCGGCCACAGCCCAGGTGGCGAAGAGGCTGATGTGGGCAGAGGTGGTGGCACTCGGGCAGAACGTGCGCGCCGCCGAGGCAGGTGACCTCGTGCTGTTCAGCCCCGAGGACCGATACGAGGTCGAGGTGCAGGGGCAGGACTACCTCATGTTGCGCGAGCGAGAGATCCACGCAGTCGCCGCCAAGCGCATCGAGGCATCGACCGGCCTCTATCTCTGAGATGAACGTCCTGCCCTCGCGCGCGGAGTTTCACCGGCTTGCCGCCGAGCACACGGTCGTCCCCGTATGGACGGAGTTGCTGGCGGACTTGGAGACGCCGGTAGCGGCATATCTCAAGTTGGTCGGTGACGCGCCCGGATTCTTGCTCGAGTCGGTGGAACACGGCGAACGTTGGAGCAGGTACTCGTTCGTCGGTTGGAACCCGCGCGGTTCGATCACCTTGATCGACGGACGTTTGAAGGTGGACGGATCGTTGCCCGTGTCAATCGATGGGTCGAGCGGCATTCTCGATGCAATGGAGAAGGTGCTCGATGCATGTCGCGCTCCGATGATCCCCGACCTTCCACCGTTGCAGGGTGGACTGATGGGCTACCTCGGATACGACGTCATTCGCGAGGTGGAGGAGTTGCCGAATCCGCCAGTGGACGATCGCGGTTATCCCGATGCGATCGTCGGCATGATCGGATCGCTGGCGGCGTTCGATCACTGGAAACAGCGGGTGTACCTGATCGAGAGCGTGCACGTCGGCGGTCTCGATGCAGCGACCATCGAAACGGCATACGACGCCGCCTCCCGACGACTCGCCGAGTCGGTCGCACGAATCAGTGGTCCGCTCGCCTACGAACCAGTGGAGCCGCCGATCAGTGGCGAGGATCCTCCCGCCACCGTTCAGATCACGTCGCCCGACGACTACCAGCTTTCGGTGCAAGTGGCGAAGGACTACGTACGGGCGGGAGACATCTTCCAGGTGGTGTTGTCGCAACGTTTCGACGTCGATCTTCAAGCCGATCCGTTCGACGTCTACCGCGTCCTCCGTCAAGTGAATCCCTCGCCGTACATGTACTTCGTGCGACACGAGGCGATTACGATCGTCGGGTCGTCGCCGGAGCCGATGGTGCTCCTACGCGACGGCCAAGTGATCTCGCGGCCGATCGCAGGGACTCGCCGTCGAGGTCGCGATGATGCTCATGACCGGCGTATGGCCGCCGAATTGAAGGAGAGTCCGAAGGAAGTCGCCGAGCACGTGATGCTCGTCGATCTCGCGCGTAACGACGTCGGACGTGTGGCTCGTTACGGCACGGTGAAGGTGGACGAGTTGATGACCCTCGAGCGCTACAGCCACGTGATGCACCTCACGTCGCAGGTGTCGGGAACGCTTCGCGAAGACCTCGGTCCGATCGACGTGTTGCGCGCCACGCTCCCGGCCGGGACGGTGAGCGGTGCGCCGAAGGTGCGGGCCATGGAGATCATCGACGAGCTCGAGCCCGTGCGGCGTGGTCCGTATGCCGGAGTGGTGGGGTACGTGGACTTCAGCGGCAATCTGGACACGGCGATCGCCATTCGCACCATGTTCGTCCGCGGCGATCGTGCCTCGCTGCAGGCGGGTGCCGGAATCGTGGCGGACAGTGATCCGGCCGAAGAGTTGTTGGAGTGCAAGAACAAGGCCGCAGCCTTGTTGTCGGCGATTCCTGCTGCTCGTCGCATGACTCGTCGTCGTGCGTGAATCTTTGCCACGATGACGGACATGTTCTGGGTTCCACTCGTGCGGGACGTGATCACGGTCACGGGTAAGGACGCTGCTTCGTACCTTCATTCCCAGTTGAGTCAGGACGTGTCTTCGATGGAGGCGGGTGATGCGCGTCAATCCTTCGTCCTCGAGCCGACGGGCAAGATCGTCGCCCTGCTTCGCGTGACGAGGGGAGGTCTCGATCGCTTCGTCCTGGACACGGACCCGGGTTGTGGTGACGCGGTCGTTACCCGACTGGCGCGCTTCAAGATTCGCGTCGAGGTCGATTTCGAACTGACCACCCAGACGTGGCGGGCGATTCGTCGACTCGGAGGAACCGCGATCCAGGGTGTGATTCCGGCATGGCGGATGGACGGCTCGGCGGTCGACGTGTTCGCCGGTCAGGCGGCGATGCCCACGTCCATCCCCGAAGGATCTTGGGAGCAGTACGAAAGTGAACGGCTAGCGGCGGGTTGGCCGGTCATGGGTACCGATGTCACCACGGACATGATCCCGGCCGAGACGGGCGTGGTCGACGTGGCGGTGAGTTTCGTCAAGGGTTGTTACCCGGGTCAGGAGCTCGTCGAGCGCATGGATTCTCGAGGCTCACGCGCGCCGCGATCACTCGTCACCATGGAGTGTCCGGCGGGCACCAAAGTGGGTGACGACGTCATCGTGAACGGCGAAGTCGTGGGCCGCTACACCTCGGTGCTCGGTGAACGAGCGATGGCCATCGTCAAACGCGGCACGATCGTCTGAACGTCCCGATCGTTCGGCCCGAGAACCATCGAAAGTCGCTTCAGTAGAATGCATCGGTGACCTACGTCTACGCCTTCGATCACAAGCATCGAAAGTCACCGATGAACATGAAGGACCTGCTCGGTGGAAAGGGCGCCAACCTCGCCGAGATGATGAGCGTGCTGAAACTGCCGGTTCCGCACGGCTTCACCGTCACCACCGATGCCTGCCGCGATTACATGCGTGCGGGTTGGCCGACGGGACTCGACAAGGAGTTGGCGACACAGGTCGCCGCGCTCGAGCGCAAGATGCAGGCCAAGTTGGGTGACGCCGAGAAGCCCCTGCTCGTCTCGGTCCGCTCGGGGGCGAAGTTCTCGATGCCGGGAATGATGGACACCGTGCTCAACCTCGGTCTCAACGACCGCAGTGTGGAGGGTTTGGCTTCGGCGACCAAGGACGAGCGATTCGCCTACGACACTTATCGGCGGTTCATTGCGATGTATGGCCGCATCGTGCTCGGTATCGACGGGGCCAGGTTCGAGCAGCACTTCGACAGCACCAAGCGCGAAGCGGGAGTGTCGAGCGACGCACTGTTGTCCTCGTCGGCGTTGCGGACGCTGTGTGACAAGTACAAGCAGGTGGTGAAGGCGGAGACGGGGCGCGATTTCCCGCAGGATCCGATGAAGCAGTTGCGTGGGGCGGTGGAGGCAGTGTTCCGCTCGTGGAACGGAGCGCGCGCCATCGCCTACCGCGTACGCGAGAAGATCAGTCACGATCTCGGCACTGCCGTCAACGTGCAGGCCATGGTGTTCGGAAACCGCGACGACAATTCGGGTACCGGAGTGGGTTTCACCCGCGACGCGGCTACCGGGGAGAACGAGCCCTACGGCGATTTCCTCGTCAATGCGCAGGGCGAAGACGTCGTGGCGGGAATCCGCAACACCGAGGATCTCGATTCGCTGAAGCGCAAGTTTCCCCACGTCCATGCCGAGTTGCTCGAGATCTTCGAGCGCTTGGAGCGTCACTACAAGGACATGTGCGACACCGAATTCACGATCGAGCAGGGGAAGTTGTGGATGTTGCAGACGCGCATCGGCAAACGGACCGGTGCGGCCGCGATGAAGATGGCCGTCGAGATGACCAGGCCGACGGGAACCGGCAAGTCGGTATGGAAGATCTCGCGTCGCGAGGCACTGATGCGTCTGACTGCCGACCACCTCGACCAGGTGCTCCACCCGCAATTCGCGAGCAAGCAGAAGGCCATCGCCAAGGGGCTGGCGGCATCGCCCGGCGCGGCGGTGGGCAAGGTCTACTTCGACACGAGCCACGCGGAAGAAGCGGCCGGACGCGGTGAGGACGTCATCTTGGTGCGTTCCGAGACGAGTCCCGAGGACGTGCACGGAATGATGGTGGCCAAGGGGATCCTCACCTCGCGCGGCGGTCTCGTCAGCCACGCGGCCGTGGTGGCGCGTGGCTGGGGCAAGCCCGCCGTGGTGGGGGCCGAGTCGGTGAAGATCGAAGGCAACCAGTTCACCGTCGGGCGAGTCGTCGTGCGCGAGGGCGACGTCATCTCGTTGGATGGCTCGACGGGCGAAGTGATGCTCGGGGCCATGGAGCTGGCCAATGCCGAGCCACCGAAGGAGTTCTTCACGGTGCTCAAGTGGGCCGACGAAATACGTCGGGGACGGATGAGCGTGCGCGCCAATGCCGACAATGCCGAGGACGCCGCCAAGGCCCGCGAATACGGCGCAGAGGGCATCGGGCTGTGCCGCACGGAGCACATGTTCCTCGCTGCCGATCGCTTGCCCGTGGTTCGACGGATGATCCTGGCCTCCACCGAGGACGAGGAGCGGCGAGCGCTGGACGAGTTGGCGAAGGTGCAGACCGAGGACTTCGTGTCACTGCTCCGAGTGATGAGCGGTCTTCCCGTGACGGTGCGCTTGCTCGATCCGCCCCTCCACGAATTCCTTCCACACGTGCACGAGCTCGAGGCCTTGGCCGCGACCTCCGGACTGAGCGAAGAGCAGGAGGGGTTACTGCAAGCCGCTCGGGCGTGGGCCGAGGTCAATCCCATGCTGGGCACTCGTGGAGTTCGTCTCGCCGTCCTCAAACCCGGTTTGTATGCGATGCAGGTGCGGGCACTCCTCGATGCGGCAGACATCGTGGCCGCAGAGGGGTGTCAGCCGATCGTAGAAGTGATGATTCCGCTCACCATCAACAAGGACGAGCTGGCACTCGCACGCTCCTGGGTCGAAGAGGCGATCGTGGAACACGCACGATCGCCGAAGGCGACACCGAAGCAATCGTCGAAGAAGGGGGCCAAGCGCCCCCGAGTCACCATCGGCACGATGATCGAGACTCCGCGTGCTGCACTCGTCGCAGGCGAGCTCGCCGAAGTGAGCGACTTCTTCAGTTTCGGCACCAACGACTTGACCCAGATGACCTATGCGTTCAGTCGTGATGACGTGGAAAGCCGGATGATGCCGGCCTACCTGGAGGCGGGACTGTTGAAGCGCAATCCGTTCGAAACCATCGACCAAGTGGGGGTGGGTGAACTCGTCCGCGAGGCCGTCAAGCGCGGTCGGAAGACGAAGAGGTCGCTCAAACTCGGTGTGTGCGGAGAGCACGGTGGGGATCCCGAATCGATCGCGATGTTCTATCGAGCGGGTCTCGACTACGTCAGTTGTTCGCCGTATCGAATCCCCATCGCTCGCTTGGCGGCCGCGCAGGCGATAATTGGAGGAATGAAAGCCGAGACCAAGTAGTTGATCGCCTCCGAAGCGCTCTCCCAAGACTTCGTCGACGTGGTCGTGCCTGCGTGGGGCTGGCCGATGCTTCTTCTGGCCATCGCGGGGCTGCTCCTCGCCGACCTGCTGTTGGTACACCGAAAGGCGCACGTCGTGGAGATGCGCGAGGCGGCCATCGAGTCGGCGGTGTGGATCAGTTTCGGTCTCGCTTTCACCTTCGTCATCTGGGGGATGTTCGAACGTGCAGCGGCGGTCGAGTACATCAGCGGCTATCTCATCGAGAAGAGCCTCTCGGTGGACAACGTCTTCGTGTGGGCGATGATCTTCAGCCACTTCAACGTTCCTCGCGAATATCAGCACCGCACGTTGTTCTGGGGAATCTTCGGAGCACTCGTGATGCGATTCGTCTTCATCGTGGTCGGAGTGGCCGTGATCGAGAGGTTCGACTTCGTCTTGGTCTTCTTCGGCTTGTTCCTGCTGTACACCGGGGTGAAGGTGTTCAGTTCTGGCGGCGAGGAGCACCTCGATCCTTCGGAGACGCGGACGATGAAACTGTTCCATCGGTTCATTCCGTCAACCGACGAGATGGACGGTCAGAAGTTGATCACGCGCGTGAACGGAAGGAGGCTGGCGACACCGTTGATGGCGGTGCTCGTGGTGATCGAGGTGTCCGACGTGATCTTCGCGGTCGACTCGGTGCCCGCCGTGCTCGCGGTGAGTCACGAGCAGTTCATCGTGTTCTCGGCCAACTCGTTCGCCATCCTCGGGCTGCGGGCCCTCTACTTCCTGCTCGCCGATCTGCGCGAGCGCTTCGTCTATCTCAAGCACGCCATCTCGCTGCTACTCGTGTTCGTCGGGTTGAAGATGATCGTTGGGCAGTGGTACCACTTGCCGACCGCCGTCTCGCTGACGGTGATCGTGACGATCCTGTTCGTGGCGATCGTCGCCTCGGTGGTGCACGACAAGTCCATTACGCGCGTCTGATCCCGAGCACTACTCTCTTGGCGTGGCGATCGCCGAAGACGACATCGAACGACTCCGCGACGCCGTGTCGCTGGTGGACGTCGTTCAGGCGTACCTCCCACTTCGTCGGGTCGGGCGCAACTTCGTCGGGTTGTGTCCGTTCCACGCCGAGAAGTCGGGTTCCTTCAACGTGCGGGAGGAGACGAAGCGCTACCGCTGCTTCGGCTGCGGGGCTTCGGGGGACGTATTCAAGTTCATCCAGGAGATCGAACATCTCGATTTCGTGGGGTCGATCGAGCACCTGGCGAACAAGGTGGGGATGCAGCTCACCTACACGAGTGGTGGCCAGAACAAGGACCGGCAGCATCGCAAGAAACTGATCGAGGTGATGAATCAGGCGGTGGAGTGGTACCACGAGCGGTTGCTCACCGCGCCCGACGCCCGTGCAGCACGCGACTATCTCCGCCAGCGGGGCATTTCGGGTGACGTTGCACGGCAGTTCAAGCTGGGCTGGGCTCCCGACGAATGGGACGCCCTGGCGGGCGGTTTGGGAGTGCCCAACGATCAGTTGCAGGAAGTGGGTCTCGCATTCATCAACAAGCGCGGAAGACCGCAGGACTCATTCCGTGCGCGCGTCATGTTTCCGATCTTCACCGACGCAGGTGAGGCGGTCGCATTCGGTGGGCGAGTGTTACCGGGGTCCACCGATCCGGCGAAGTACAAGAACTCCTCGGAGACGACGATCTACTCGAAGTCGAAGACGCTCTACGGGTTGAACTGGGCGAAGCAGAACGTCGTGGCTGCCGATGAGGTGGTGGTGTGCGAGGGCTACACGGACGTGATCGGCTTCCACCGGGCGGGACTCACTCGAGCGGTGGCTACCTGTGGAACGGCATTGACGGAAGAGCACGTGCGCATGTTGAAGCGATTTGCTAGCAAGGTGGTACTCGCCTTCGATGCCGACCAGGCCGGTCAGGGAGCAGCCGAGCGTTTCTACGAGTGGGAGAAGAAATACAAGGTCAGTGTCAGCGTGGCCAAGTTTCCGAGCGGAAAGGATCCCGGAGACCTGGCATCGAGCGATCCCGAGGGGCTCGTCGAGGCGATCAAGGAGGCACGCCCGTTCCTCGGCTTCCGCCTCGATCGAGTGCTGGCGGGCAAGCGGATCGACTC
>JBJTFU010000082.1:0-7154 GCA_046093585.1 Ilumatobacteraceae bacterium
AGGGCCAAGCCCTTCGCCTCTTCGATCGTCTCTGCAGTGGTCTCTACCCATTCCATGTTGATTCCTCTCTTGCGACGACGCGCCTAGCAGCGTCGTCTGGTCGTCATTTCTTCTTACGTTGCACCGACGCGCTGCGGTTCTTTCCGGGTGGCGTCGGTCGCTTGCTTACGGCTCCCTTTGGTGGGGTCACGCGCTTGCTTACGAACGGTTGATTCGGATCCGCCTTCGGCGAATCCTTCTTCGACTTCTTCTCTTCTGCGGCGATCTCTCGCGCCTGCGCTCCTGCTGCTTGTGCTTGTCGACCGAGTGAGTCCTCACCGCCGTAGAAACGCTTCGTGATGTAGTACTGCTGCGCGATGCGAACGAACGCCTGCACGATGTAGTACACGACGAGTGACGTCGGCAGGATCAACTGGAAGAACGCGAACGCCACTGGCATGTACTGCAGGATCTTCGCTTGCGTGGCCGACATCGTCGGGCTCACCGTGCGCGACGCCACCATGCGCTGCTGGATCCAGTAAACCGCTGCCAATGCAACGACGAGGCCCACATAGAGCAGACCTGACAGGAAGTGCTCGCGCACTGCATCAACGGGTCGCACAGCAAGGTCGATGCCGAATGCGCGCATTTCGGTCTTGCCGACGAGTGATTGATAGAGCTCGGACGACTTGTTCAGGTATTGCGGACTGAACTTGCCATCCACCTCGCGAATCAAACCGTGCAGCGCGCGGAACATGATGATGAACACCGGCATCTGGGCGAGGAGCGGCAGGCACGACGCGAGCGGGTTGATCTTGCGCTCCTGGTAGAGCTTCATCATCGCTTCGTTCAGCTTCTGACGATCACCACGGAACTCGGCCTGCAGACGACGCATCTCCGGCTGCAGCCTCTGCATCTCGAGCATGCCGCGCGTGCTCTTCAAGGTGAGTGGCGTGATGATCAACATCACCACCACGGCCACGAGGCCGATGGCGATCGCGTAGTTGTGGGTACCTGCATAGAAGAACGCGATCAATCTCGCCGCTAGTTCAAACATGTCGATGACTCTTTCTCGTTGGGCTCACGTGCTCGTGGGGTTCGGGCACCAGGTCGACACCGCTCGGACCAAACGGACGGCAACGCACCAATCGTCGCAGAGTGAGCCACCCGCCGCGCAGGGCACCGTGCCGTTCGATGGCTTCCACGGCGTACTCGGAGCAGGACGGGAAGAACCTGCAGGGGGAGAGGTGGCCCTCTCGTTGGCCCTGGTACCAGCGGATTGCCCGCAGCATGCATGACTTCATTGCTGCACCTCTACGAGCAACCGGCTCAGCGTCGCCTCCATCTGTTGGTAGGTGAGGCCATTCACTCCTGCCGACACGCCCACCAGATACCACCCAGGCCGCAGAGAGTGATCGCACGAACGCACAATGTGGCGGAGCTGCCTGCGAAGGCGATTGCGTTGCACCGCGCCCCCCCGCCTTGCGCCCAATGGCATAGGCCACCTGAGCCTCGCCCACCGAAGAATCCGTCATTGCCGACACCCACAAGCCCCGTGCCCGGGCGGTCCGACCCTCACGGGAGAGCCGCTCGAACACGCCTTTTTGGGAAATTCGTCCTATCAAGCGGAGAGCTTGTAGCGGCCCTTGGCCCGACGCGACTTGAGAATCGCCCGGCCGGCACGGGTGCTCATCCGGTTGCGGAAGCCATGCTTCTTCGAGCGGCGGCGGTTGTTGGGTTGAAATGTGCGCTTCATGAGGTTCCTCGCTCCGGCTCCGAAATCGGGCCTTTGCCATCAATTTCGCCACAAGATCGCCTTGCAGCGGGACTACAACGCAGAGCACTCTAGCGGTCGAAGTCCATTTTTCTCCCCTGTGGACAACCTGCTACGGTCGCGTTCCCTTCATCCTCACCGAGGGGCTATCCACACCCTGTGGACAGCCTTGTGGACGGGGGGCGGGCCTTCCGCAGAGGGTGGTTTGGGCAAGTAATTCGGTGAAATCGATGTGGTTGCAGGTGATGGCTGGGAGAGATCGTGGACAGCAAAAACGAACAACAGGTGGGCGAGCGAGACAACTTCGATGACGTCTGGCGGGCCACCGCTCAGGTGTTGCGGGCACAGGTCTCCGAGGCGGTGTGGTTCTCCACATTCAACGATGCCGTGCCGGTAGCCGACGACAAGATGAGCCTGCGCATCCAAGTGCCGAACTCCTACGTCAAGGAGCGCATCCTCACGCGCTACATGTCGCTCGTGCGCGACGCGTTGAACGAGGTGGGGGCGAGCGATCGCGAGTTGTTGGTGGACGTCCAAACCAACACGGCCGCCGACGTCGAAGAACGCACACCACCGGCTCCCGCGCAACTCAACCCGACACTCTCGGAATCGCCTGCGCCGGCAGTCCAGCGTTCGCGCAACGCCAAAGGCACCGCAGTCGGACTCAACCCCCGTTACACGTTCGAGACGTTCGTGAAAGGAACGTCCAACCAGTTCGCCTTGGCGGCAGCACAGCGGGTGGCCGAGACCCCTGGACGCTCCTACAACCCGCTCTTCATCTACGGATCCGCCGGTCTCGGCAAGACCCACCTGTTGCACGCGATCGGGTACTACGTGCACCAGAACTACGCGCACTACGAAGTGCGGTACGTCTCCACCGAGACGTTCCTCAACGAATACGTCGACGGCATCCGTAACAACACGATCGCCGCGTTCAAGAAGCGTTACCGCGAGGTCGACGTGCTCTTGATCGACGACATCCAATTCATGGAAGGCAAGGAGGGGTTGCAGGAGGAGTTCTTCCACACCTTCAACTCGCTGCACGGCGCCAACAAACAGATCGTCATCTCGTCCGACCGGATGCCCGATGCCATCCCCACGTTGGAAGACCGCCTGCGCGGTCGCTTCCGCTGGGGTTTGATCACCGACATCCAGCCGCCGGACATGGAGACCCGCCTCGCGATCTTGCGCAACAAGGCGGAGCGCGAGCGCACCAGCGTGTCGAACGAGGTGCTCGAGTTCATCGCCAGCAAGGTCACCACCAACATCCGTGAGCTGGAAGGCGCGCTCATTCGAGTGGCGGCCTACGCCTCGCTGAACAAGACCCAGGTGGACGTCGACATGGCCCAGGCCCTGCTCACCGACCTGCTCAACCGCGCGGCGCCGAAACCCCGCTCGGACGAACAGCTCCTGGCTGAGATCGCCGAGCACCTCGGGTTCGAAGTCGAGGCCCTCCGCGGCAAGAGCCGCCAGCGTCCGTTGGTGGCCGCTCGGCAGACCGCGATGTACGTGTTCCGCGAACTGACCGACCTCAGCTACCCAGCCATCGCCCGACTGTTCGGCGGTCGCGACCACACCACCGTCATCCACGCCGTCGACAAGACGCAACGAATGATGAAGGAACGCAAGCAGATATTCGATCAGGTCACCGAATTGGTGCAGAAGTTCAAGACGTCATGAGGTTGGGGACGACGATGTGGGCGACGCGTGTACAACAGGTGGACAACCTCGCGTTGTTCACCGTCGACAAAAACACATCGTTGCAAGATGTGGCGTGTGATTCGCCCGACGGTGGATCGTTCACCCGTGTCGTTGCTCGGAAATCGCCCCGTCGTCCACAGTTCACAGCCCTTATTACGGTTATTAGAGATATATCCATACATCCACAAATAACAATGGAGCCGCGATGAAGTTCCGTGTCGAACGCGAAGTACTGGCAGAAGCCCTCGGTGCAGCAGCACGTGTGGCTTCCACCCGCAACAACGCCATGCCCGCCTTGTCCGGAGTGAAGATGGCCGTGAAGGGCGACGTCCTCACGCTGACATGCACCGACAACGACTTGTCGATCGAGTTCGAGATTCCCGTCGGCGGCCAGCGCGATGGCGTGATGGTGGCGAGCGCCAAGTTGATGAGTGACATCGTTCGTTCGGTGGACGAGGGCAAGGTCACCGTCGAGGCGAGTGGTGAAGAAGTGAACGTGTCGGCCGACCGATCACAGTTCAACGTCCCCACCTTCGTCGTCACGGACTTCCCCCAGATCGCCAAGGCGAGCGCCCCACCGGTCACGATTTCCGCTCCTGCGTTCGCCGAGGCGCTCCGCCAAGTGGTGAGGGCCGCGAGCAACGACCTCCAGCGCCTGCCGCTCACCGGTGTGCTGCTTGCTCACGAGGGCGAAGGACTGCGGTTGGTCGCCACCGACTCGTACCGCTTGGCGGTCAAAACCATGCCGAACACGTTCGTTCTCGGCGATGGTCAACCTGTCGTCATACCGAGTCGTGCGCTCGGCGAGTTGCAGCGGTTGCTCAACACGGGCGCCGAAGCGACGTTGTACCTGGCGGCCGACCGAGCGACGTTCGCCGTGGGTGCGGCCACGCTGTCGACGAGCCTGTTGGCCGTCGAGTTCCCGAAGTACCAGCAACTCATCGCGCCGTCGTACCCGAACAAGTTGACCACCGCTCGCGAACCGCTCCTCGAGGCGATCCGACGTTGCCGCGTGGTGGCCCGCGACAACACGCCGCTGCGTCTCGAGATGTCCGCCACCAGCCTGTGCCTCGAGGTGGTCACACCCGACCTGAGCAATGCGTCGGCGTCCGTCACCCTCGACGCGGCTCTCGACGGCACGGAGATGATGATCGGGTTCAACCCGGACTTCTTCGCACAAGGAGTCGAGGCTGTTGCCGGCGACGAGGTCACGATCGAGACCTCCGATCCGCACAAGCCGGCAGTGATCAGGGGCGTGGGCAGCGACGACTACTTGTACTTGTTGATGCCGCAGCGCCTGAACGGCTGAACCTCGGTCGACGTGATCGTCGAGCGTCTGCAACTCGCCAACTTCCGCATCTACGAATCGGTGGATGTCGCCCTCGATGAGGGCGTGACGGCGATCATCGGTGACAACGGCCAAGGCAAGACGAGCCTTGCCGAAGCGATCGCGTATCTCACCACGCTGAAGAGCTTCCGCGGCGTTCCTGCCGACGCGCTCATCCGCAACGGGTGCGACTCCGCGATCATCCGCGCCGAGATTCGTCACGCCGATGGTCGAGAGGTGTTGATCGAGGCGGAGATCTCGCGGGTCGGCCGCAATCGCACGCTCGTCAATAAACAGCGCCTGCAACGATCACGAGATCTCCTCGGCGTACTGCGGGCAACGGTCTTTTCACCGGACGACCTCGACATCGTGAAGGGTGCGCCGGCGCTACGCCGCGATTTTCTTGACGATGCAGCGGTCGCCGTCGATCCGACGGTGGCCGAAACCGTCGCCGAAGTGGACCGCATCCTGCGGCAACGCAACACGTTGCTGCGCCAAGCGGGCGGGCGAGTGACGAGCGAGGTGGCGTCGAGTCTCGATGTGAGGGACGCACGCTTCGCCGAGCACGCGGCAGCGTTGGGTGAAGCGCGTGCACGAACGGTCGCGCTGCTCGCACCGCTGATCTCCGCCGCGTACGAAGATCTCGCTCGCCAACCGACGCGAGTCGACGTGCAGTATGAACCCGAGTGGCGCAAGAGCGGATTGCTCGCCCAACTGCATGCCGCCCGCAACGACGACGTTCGTCGGGGTACCACCACCATCGGTCCTCATCGCGACGAATTGGAGTTGTCGATCAATGGTGTATCGGCGCGCACCCATTCGTCACAAGGCGAGCAACGCACGCTCGCTCTGGCCATGCGACTCGCCGTCCATCGCGAGGTGCATCGAGCGATGGGGACGCCGCCCGTACTCGTGCTCGACGACGTGCTCTCAGAACTCGATCCCACTCGCGCTGCGGCGCTGCTCGAACACGTCCCGGAAGGCCAAGTGTTGATCACGAGCGCCGGCCGCCTGCCCGACGACGCCCAGCCTCGCCGCACCCTGCGGATCAAGGCGGGCCAGGTGGTGGTGGGGTCATGAGCGACACGCCGCGCGACGAGAATCTCGACGAACCCGAGGAGTCGCTGGAGGTGCCGACGGTCAACTTGGCGTCCGAACTGGATGCTTTGTTGCGAAGGATGGGGAGTGAGTCGTCGGACGTCGTGTCCGGAGTGTTCGGCGAATGGGAGTCGATCGTCGGTGCGCAAATCGCATCACACGTGACACCGGTGATGATCAAGGACGGTCGTCTCGTCGTGTCGGTGGACGACCCCGCGTGGGCGACACAAACCAAGTTCCTCGAATCCGACATCTCCAAGAAGGTGTCTCAAGCGACGAAGATGACGATTCTCGGCATCGATGTGCGCGTAAAGCGCCCCGGCCGGAACACATGAATTGGTAGGATTATCACCGCCGATGGCTTCTTCCAAGACCTCCACTGCGGGCTCAGCCACCTACGGCGCCAAGGACATCCAAGTCCTCGAGGGCCTCGATCCGGTGCGCAAGCGCCCCGGCATGTACATCGGCTCCACCGGTCTCGCCGGACTACACCACCTGATCTGGGAAGTGGTCGACAACTCCGTCGACGAAGCGATGGCGGGCTACTGCACGGCCATCACCGTCACCCTCCACGACGACGGCGCATGCTCCGTGAAGGACAACGGCCGCGGTATCCCGGTGGATCCGTATCCGAGCGGTCCGCACAAGGGCAAGAGCGCACTCGAAGTGGTGCTCACCGTGTTGCATGCGGGCGGAAAGTTCGGCGGCGAGGGTTACAAGGTGTCGGGTGGCCTGCACGGCGTGGGAGTGAGCGTCGTCAACGCGTTGTCCAAGCGTGTCTTGGCCGAAGTCGATCGCGGCGGCAATCGCTATCGCCAGGAGTTCGTCGACGGCGGTAAGCCGAAGGGCAAGTTGTCGAAGGTGGGTGCGTCACCGAAGAAGGACGTCACGGGTACCACGATCACGTTCTGGCCGGACCCGACTATCTTCGCTGCCGAAGGCGTCGAGTTCGTTGCGCGCACGGTGACCGAACGTCTGCAGACGATGGCGTTCCTCAACAAAGGGTTGGAAGTGAACTTCATCGACGAGCGCAAGGAAAAGGCGCAGAAGATCACCTATCAATACAAGGGCGGAATCGTCGACTTCGTGAAGCACCTCAACGCCTCGCGCGAGGCGCTGTTCACCAAGGTGGCCAACTATGAGGCTTCCGAGGCCGACCAGACCCTGGACGTCGCCATCCAGTGGAACACCGGCTACTACGAGGGCATCTACGGCTACGCCAACGGCATCTCCACAGTGGAGGGCGGCATGCACGTGGAGGGCTTCAAGACGGCC
>JBJTFU010000083.1:0-3482 GCA_046093585.1 Ilumatobacteraceae bacterium
ACCGCAGCTTGAGCACGTCGACGCCGAGCGAGCCTGCCGCCTTCGGATACTCGCCGATAGCTCGAGTGCGCAGTCCCCATCGTGTGCGGAACATCCACCAGGTCGTGGCGGCCACCACCGCGTAGGAAAAGTAGACGAACAAGTTCTGCTCGAACATCGATGGTCCGATCACGGGGATGTCGGAGAGCAACGGTATGTCGATCGGCCGGAACGGAGTCAAGTAGTTGTAGTCCTGATTGGTTACGAGAACACGTTGGCCGACGAAGCTCGTTACGCCGAGCGACAGGAAGTTGATCGCAAACCCGACGATCACTTGATCCACTTGGAACTTGATGGCCAACACCCCCAGCAATCCGCCGAGCGCCACGCCACTGGCTACGGCTCCCACGATGCCGAGCCACGGGTTGAGGACCGAACCGACGATGGAACCGGTAAAGGCAGCGAACAGCAACTGGCCTTCGATGGCGATGTTGATCACACCACTTCGCTCGCACAAGATGCCCGCCACCGCCCCCAGGGTGATCGGCACACTCCGCGCGACGGTGTCTTGCAACATGCCGGTGAAGTTGCACGACTCGCCGCTGGCCGACCAGGCCAAGAAGGAAATGACGAACAGCGCCGTTCCGGTGGCGAGGAAGACGTTCATCAACCGACCGAACCCGCGGTACAACTGGAACGCTCCCGCCCCGACCAACGCCACCGCGAGCACCTGGGCGAAGCGCTGCGAAGGCAGATCGAGGGTGAAACTCTCAGTGAGCCCGAAACCTGCCGGGCCTCCGTCTCGGGTGAAGAACACCGCCGAGATCACGCCAAGAATGATCAGCGTGATGCCGGTGTTGCGCGACTGCTTGCGCTGTTCCGCGGAGAGCATCACCGTGGCGCTCATGAACCCCACCCCTTGAAGGTTTGACCCGTCGACACCTGCGCGGACTTCACTCGCCAAATCGTCTTGACGAGGAGGGGCGCTGCTATGAACATCACGATCAGAGCTCGTAACACCACGATGAGGTCGATGTTGATGTCCGTTTCGACCTGCATTTCTCGACCACCGGATTGCAAGGCACCAAAAAGAATCGCCGAGAACATCGTGCCGAGCGGGGTGGAACGACCCAACAAGGCAACGGCGATCGCATCGAAGCCGATGGTGCCGGCAAACGTCTGGGTGGCGTATCCGTACCGACCAAGAATTTCGATACCGCCGGCCACGCCCGCGATGCCACCAGCAACCACCATGCCCACGACCGTGAGTCGTTTGGCCCGCATCCCTGCGTATTCGGCCGCATCGGCGTTCTGGCCGAAAGCCTGGAACTCGAAACCCATCTTGCTGCGCTCGAGGAACCACCAGTAGGCCGCCACCACCAGCAGCGCGACGACGATGCCCGAGTGAGCGGGAAACTCGTCACCAAAGCCGATGAACCCGAAGATCTTCGGCAACATCGCCTCGTCGGAAACGAACTTGGAGATCGGATCGCTGCGGTCGGGACGTTGGAAGAGTTGCGTGTCGAGTGCCCAGAGAATCGTGAAGCTGGCGATGTAATTGAGCATGATCGTCGTGATCACCTCGTGGGCACCAGTGCGGGCCTTCAACACGCCGGGAATGGCACCGAACAATGCTCCGCCCACCAGACCAGCGAGAAGCGCGAGCGGAATCTGCACGATTGCCGGCCCGTCCATCACGAATCCCACCCAGGTCGTCGCCAAGCCACCTGCCAGCATCTGCCCCGTTGCACCGATGTTGAACAGCCCCGTCTTGAAGGCGAGTGCCACCGAGACGCCCGCGATGATGAACGGCGTCGAGTTGTTGACCGTTTCCGACAGTGCACGAAGCGAGCCCACCGAGCCTCTCACCAAGGCCGAATAGGCCGTGACCAGTTCGGAGAAGGCTGCGCCAATTTCGCCATTACCCAGTCGCTCGACGTCGGAGAGGATGATGATCACGGCACCGACGACCAGCGCCGACAACACCGCAAGCAAGGTGATCACGAACGAACTCATGCGATTGAGCCGGGAGCCGAGTGCGTCGAACCAGCGTGGCATCAGGATGCGACTCCTTGTGGCTTCGATCCCGCCATGTACAAGCCGATGTCCATTGCCGAGGTCGTCGTTGGATCCACCTCGGCAACGATCTTGCCGCGATACATCACGAGTACCCGATCCGATAGCGCCATCACCTCATCGAGTTCGGTGCTGACGATCAAGACGGCGGTTCCCGCATCGCGCTCCTTCACTATCTGGGAGTGGATGTATTCGATCGAACCGACGTCGACTCCTCGCGTGGGCTGAGAGGCCACGGCCAACCGCAAATCGCGGCTCAACTCGCGCGCAACGATGACTTTCTGTTGGTTGCCGCCCGAGAGCGTGCTGGCCAGATTGTCGACATCGTTGGTGCGAACGTCGTAGTTCGTCACCAACTCCTCTGCGACGTCGTGGACCTTGCCCCAGTCCATCGAGACGCCGCTCGAGAACTGTGGGCTGTGATAGCGAGTGAGGACCAAGTTCTGTGCAATCGTCATGCCGACGACCAGCCCCTGGCGCTGCCGGTCTTCAGGGATGTGCGCCATCCCCTTCTCGTGGCGCAATCGCGGAGAAGAAGCCGTGATGTCGTCATCACCCATGCGGACGCTTCCGCCGCTCGCAGTTCGCAAACCGGTCAGCGTCTCCACGAGTTCGGTTTGACCATTACCTTGTACGCCGGCAATACCGACGATTTCCCCACGTCGAACGGCGAACGAGATGTCGTCGACGACGGTTCGACCGTCCGGGTCGAGCACGGTGAGGCCACTCACGGAGAGCACTTCTGCACCAGGCTTGGCAGTGTTCTTGCTGACCACCAGCTGCACCGGGCGACCCACCATCATCTCTGCGATCTTGTTCTCGTCAGCCTGCGAAGGGGTCGTCTCTCCCACCACCTTGCCGCGGCGTAGAACGGCGATGCGATCGGCGATGTGCAGCGCTTCTTTCAACTTGTGGGTGATGAACACCACGCCCTTGCCTGATTCGACGAGCGACTTCACGATCTCGAAGAACTCGAGGATCTCGCTCGGCGTGAGCACCGCGGTGGGCTCATCGAACACCACGATCTTGGCGTCACGAAGCAGCACCTTGACGATCTCCACGCGCTGCTGGATGCCAACGGGCAAATTCTCGATCAGCGCATCAGGATCCAGATCGAGGTGATACTTGTCGGAGATCTCCTTGACCATTTGACGGGCCTTGGCAATGTCGAGGCTGCCGAGCACACCAGTGGGCTCCACGCCGAGGACCACATTTTCCGCAACCGAGAACACGGGGACCAGCATGAAGTGCTGGTGCACCATGCCGATTCCCGCCTCGATTGCGTCGGCGGCCGATTGAAACGTGGCGGGCCGGCCATCGATACGGATCTCGCCCGAATCAGGGCGGTACATCCCGTAGAGCACGTTCATCAACGTGGACTTACCGGCTCCGTTTTCGCCGATCAGTGCGAGCACTTCGCCGCTCGA
>JBJTFU010000084.1:0-18519 GCA_046093585.1 Ilumatobacteraceae bacterium
CCGCGAAGTTCGCGTCCCGCCGTGCCTGTTGCACGGCGCGAACCACGTCTCGGGCCACGCCTTCAGCGATCAGTTCGGGGGTCAGTTCGATGTCGAGAAGCACGATTCCCGCCCCACCCGGCAAGGTCGACGTGACGACGGACTCCGAGGCGAGGTTCTTGGCAGACAGGCGCAACTCGTACTCGCCCTCGACCAACTGGAACGTCCCGGCGCGCACGACGTCCGTCGCCACCGACCAGTCCCCGCGCTTCACCGCGCCGATGACCTGTTGGGTTTCCTTGCCCAGGCGTGGTCCCAACGCTGCGGGAACGAGATGCAGTTCACGCGTGGCGAGCCCCTCGACATCGGCAGTGAGCAAAACCTCTCGCACGTTCACCTCGTCGCGAATGATCTCGGTGTACGCCGACAAGTCGTTCGCCAGTTGCGAAGCGACCGTCAGCTTCGCCAGCGGCAAACGAACCCGGCGACCCGCGGACTTGCGCAGTCCGAGCGTCGCCGAGCACACGTCGCGAACCTCGTCCATGGCCCGCACCAATTGTGGATCGGCAGGAATCGTCGACGCCGACGGCCAGTCGGCCAGATGCACGCTTCGCTCGCCAGTGAGACCTTGGAAGATCTTCTCGGTAACGAGCGGCAACAACGGTGCAGCGACCTTCGTCAACACTTCGAGGATCGAGTGCAACGAATCGATCGCGTCTTGATCTCCCGCCCAGAAGCGGTCTCGACTACGACGGATGTACCAGTTGGTGAGCACGTCGAGGAAGCCGCGGACGTGCTGCGACGCCGCAAAGAGGTCGTAGGCATCCATCGACTCGGTGAGATCGCGGACCAGGTCGTGCAGTTTGGCGAACGCGTAACGGTCGAGCACGTTGGTCGAGTCGAATCGCGTGCGACCCGACTTCGACTCCGCGTTCGCGTATAACGAGAGAAAGTACCACGAGTTCCATAGCGGCAGGATCACCTGCCGCACCGTTTCGCGGATTCCCTCCTCGGTCACGGAGAAGTCCGCGCCACGAAGGATCGCCGACGACAGGAGGTACCAGCGCATGGCATCGGCCCCATAGGTGTCGAACACGCGCATCGGGTCCGGATAGTTGCGCAGGCTCTTGGACATCTTCTGTCCGTCGTCGCCGAGCACGATTCCGTGGCTCATGCACGTGGCGAAGGAGGGTCGATCGAACAGCGCGGTGGCCAACACGTGCAGCGTGTAGAACCAACCACGAGTCTGACCGATGTATTCGACGATGAAGTCGCCCGGATAGTGGCCGTCGAACCACTCCTGATTCTCGAACGGATAATGCACCTGCGCGAACGGCATGCTCCCGCTCTCGAACCAACAGTCGAGCACCTCGGGCACTCGTCGCATCATCGATCTGCCGGTCGGATCGTCGGGGTTGGGGCGCTCGAGATCGTCCACTTGCGGCCGATGCAGATCGTGCACCTGCACTCCGAAGTCACGCTCCAATTCGGCGATGCTGCCGTAGACATCGATTCGCGGATGACTCGGGTCGTCGCTCTTCCACACGGGGATCGGTGAACCCCAGACACGATTGCGACTGATCGTCCAGTCGCGGGCATTCTCCAACCACTTACCGAAACTGCCGTGCTGGAGATGCTCGGGAACCCACCGGATCTCCTCGTTCAGATCGAGCATTCGCGCCTTGACCTTCGTCACGTTGACGAACCACGAACTCACGGCGCGATAGATGAGCGGCTTGCCCGTCCGCCAGCAATGCGGGTAGGCGTGGTCGTAGGTCTCGTGACGGAGCACGACGCCCCGCTCCTTGAGCGCCTTGATGATCGGAGCATTGGCATCGAACACCAACTGCCCCTCATAGTCCGACACCTCGCTCGTGAACCGACCACGGGAGTCGACGGGCACGACGAGATCGATGCCGTGCGCCGCACAGACGCGTTGGTCGTCCTCACCGAACCCGGGGGCCATGTGCACGACGCCCGTGCCGTCTTCGATGGAGACGAAGTCGCCGGCAAGCACGCGGAAGGCGCCTTCGTGAGTGGCGAAGTATTGAAACAGTGGTTCGTATCGACGGCCGACGAGTTCGCTGCCCATCACCGTGCCGACCACCTCGTATTCACCGAGCTCCTTGGCATACGCCGCGACGCGGGCGGCGGCGAGGAGGTATGTCGTTCCTCCGACCGATACACGTGCGTACTCGATCTCGGGGCCCACCGCGAGAGCGAGGTTGCTCGGCAATGTCCAGGGAGTGGTCGTCCACGCGAGGATCGACTCGCCCGTCTCCAAGCGGAAGGCCACCGTCAGGGCCGGGTCTTGCACCTGCTTGTAGGCGTCGTCCATCCGCGTCTCGGTATTGGACAGTGGTGTTTCGAGCGCCCACGAGTAGGGCAACACGCGGAAGCCTTCGTAGATCAGATCCTTGTCCCAGAGCGTCTTGAAGGCCCACATCACGCTCTCCATGTAGGGCAAGTCGAGGGTCTTGTAGTCGTCTTCGAAGTCCACCCAGCGGGCCTGTCGCGTCACGTAACGCTCCCACTCGCTCGTGTACTGCAGGACCGACGAGCGACAGTGATCGTTGAACTTGGCGATGCCGAAGTCGGTGATCGCTTGGGTACCAGAGATGCCGATCTGACGCTCCGCCTCCGCCTCGGCCGGCAGACCGTGACAGTCCCACCCGAAACGCCGCTCGACGCGCTTGCCCCGCATCGTCTGATAGCGAGGTACGGCGTCCTTCACGAATCCCGTGAGCAAATGGCCGTAGTGCGGCAGACCGTTGGCAAACGGTGGACCGTCGTAGAAGACGAAATCGTCGGCGCTCGCCGCGTCCCGTTGCGCCACGGAGGCGGCGAAGGTGCCGTCGCGCTCCCAAAACTGGAGAACCTCCCGCTCGATCGACGGAACGTCGGGCTGAGGGTCGACCGCGGGGTATTTCACGGTGTCAGTGTACGAGTGCGTTCAGCAGCCGATCAGTCTGGGCACGATGACACCCAGAACGATCCACACCACGATCGGCGACAGATCGAGTGGCCCCGTGTTCGGCAAGACCCTGCGCACCGGGATCAACACCGGATCGGTGGCCGCTTGGACGATGCGAAAGACTTGCCCCATCGGGCCGTACGGATTGATCGGGAACCACGACAACACCACTCGCAGGAACAGCACGAAGACATAGAGGCTGATCAGACCGCAGACGAGATCCACGATCAACCGCGCGCGATGCGAACGCCTCGGGGCTTGATCAAAAAGACGCCAGGAGACACCTTCTCCAACGTCCCTTCGAGCCCGTAGACGAGACCACTCACGAAATCGATCAATCGACGAGCAGTCGGTTCCTCCGCCGTGCCGATGTCCATCAAGACGGGACGACCGGACTTCACGAGATCGGCGATGTCGCGTGCTTCGTCATACTTGACGGGCCGCACGGTGACTGCTTCCACCGACGTGGCAGCCAAGGGCTTTACCGTGGTATTCGTCCTACCCGAAGGACGCACCGTCACACTCGAATCGTCCCGCCGACCACCGCGACGGGCAGGCGCCACCTGCTCCTCGTAGTCGTCGTACTCACCCCGCTGACCAAAGTCCCCGTACTCGTCGTCTTCCTCGTACACCGGTTCCGGTCGGGTTCGACGAATGGGTTCGCGGCGCGGGCGCTCCACGGCGACCGATGCGTCGTAGTCGTCATATGCATCGTCCGGCCCCAGGCCCAGATAGTCCATGGCTCGCCTGAACATCGACATCCCCGCCACCTTAGTCCACCGGTGCGCTACTGACGTTGACCAAACAAGGCAGAACCGATGCGCACCATCGTCGAACCCTCCTCGACGGCGATTTCCAGATCACCGGTCATCCCCATCGAGCGTTCGACGAGGCCGAGGTCATCGGCGATCTTGCGGAGGAGCGCAAATGCCTCACGAGTCGCCTGCGGATCCGCACTCGTGGGCCCCACCGTCATCGCCCCCTCGACCCGACATCCGAGACTGCGCGCAAGTTCCGCCAGAAGGGACGCCTGATCGGGGCGACAGCCGCCCTTATCGTCCTCGCCCGTCACGTTCACCTGCAGGAAGATCCGTGGCGGCTCCAGTCCCTCTGCGCGCTTGACGATCTCGCGGAGCAGCGACTCCCGGTCGACCGTCTGCCACACCTCGACGAGCCCCATCAACTGTCGCACCTTGTTCGCCTGCAACTGCCCAATGAAGTGGACGGGTGCATGTCGAGACACTTGCCCGGACTTGGCGACCACCTCCTGGGCATAGTTCTCGCCGATCGCATCGCAGCCGAGATCGGTCGCCATGCTCCATGCTTCAGCCGGAAGGGCCTTGGTCACCGCGACGATCTTGATGGAGTCGCCCCCGGCACGCGCAATTCGCTCGCGGATGCGGACGAGGTTGTCGCGCACCACCGACTCGTCGATCACGAGCGGTTCTCGCGTGAGGTTTACTTGAGGAACGAAGGAACGTCGAGGTCGTCGTCGCCTGCGTCGTCGGGTCCCCCGAACAACTCCTTCAACCGACTCGGTCGCTGATCCCCGCGCGTCTCGCTACGGCCGTCGCCCCGACGAACCGGGACGTGCTCGACACGATCGAAGCCCGCGGCGATGACCGTCACGCGCATCTCGTCCTCGAGGTCGTCGTCGATCGATGTACCGAAGATGATGTTGGCGTCCGGGTGAGCCACTCCGTGGACGATCTCTGCCGCGGCGTTGACTTCGAACAGCCCCATGTCGGACGGACCGGCGATGTTGAGCAGGATTCCGCGGGCACCCTCGATCGAGGACTCAAGCAGCGGCGAGTTGATCGCCGCATTCGCGGCACTGAGGGCCCTGTTGTCCCCGTTTCCGCGACCGATCCCCATCAATGCGGTTCCCGCGTTCTTCAGCACGGTCTTCACGTCGGCGAAGTCGGTGTTGATCAGTCCCGGCGTGGTGATCAGGCCGGTGATACCGGAGACACCCTGCAACAACACTTCGTCGGCCTTCTTGAACGCGTCGAGCAGGCTCGTCTTGTCGGTGGCAATGCTCAGCAGTCGCTCGTTCGGAATGACGATCAGCGTGTCGACCTTCTCCTTCAACTTGGCGATACCGCTTTCCGCCTGGAGAGCGCGCTTGCGGCCCTCGAAGTTGAACGGGCGGGTCACGATGCCCACCGTGAGCGCTCCCGCGGAGCGGGCGATCTCCGCGATGACCGGCGCCGCACCAGTGCCGGTGCCGCCACCCTCGCCCGCAGTGATGAACACCATGTCGGACTGACCGATCATCTCCTCGATGTCGTCGCGACTCGCCTCTGCGGCTTCACGACCGACTTCCGGATCGCTGCCAGCGCCTAGACCGCGCGTGACTTCGCGGCCAATGTCGATCTTGAAGTCGGCGTCGCTCATCAACAGCGCCTGAGCGTCGGTGTTGACCGCGACGAACTCCACACCCTTCAGGCCGGCGTCGATCATTCGGTTCACGGCATTCACGCCCGCGCCGCCCACACCGATCACCTTGATCACTGCGAGGAAGTTCTGCGGTCCACCTGTCATTGTCCACTCTCCTTGGAGTCCAACGTCGACCACCCCCTGAGGTTGAGCCCCCAATTGGCCGTCTTGTTGAGCGTTAAGCCTTGCACATTTGGTCCGAAGTACCGTACATCACGGGGATTCCCACTACTTCGACTCCACCACGGGCGTTCCTGCCGAGACATCGATGGACAGGATCTTGTTGGGGTCCTGACGGCGGACCAGCACCACCACGTTGACCAGCTTGTTGCGCATGTCCACGGGTTGCCCGAAGTTGACGAGCGTTCCCGTGGTCAGGGTCATCGTCACGTCCCCTGCTCCGGACACCCCCAACTTCTCCACGATTGGCTCCAGCTCGGCAGGCAGCGACAACGCCAGTTGCGCAGCCGCACGGTAGGACGGATCGGCAATGGAGCCGGCCACCAAGTTCGGTCCGGTGCCCTCCACCCACAGGTACTCCGTCGGGCGCCCGTCGACGACGGCGAGCACGCGACCCTCCACGTCGATCACACGTCCGCGATTGTCGACCCCGACGAACCATGCTGCGGGGCGACGTTCACGGACCTCGATCACCACCCGGTTCGGGAGATACGTGCGGATACGTACCGCTCCGATCCACGGATCGGACTCGAGTCGACGCTGCGCGGCTTCGGTGTCGACGGTGAGCACCGACGTTCCCTTCATCGACTCGGCGACGGACTCGATCAGGGCCTGGTCTGCATATGTGACGCCCTCAATCTCTACCCGACTGACCGCGACGAGCGGTGAAGCGAGCACGATCAACACGAACACCAGACTTCCCACCAACCCCAGCATCGAATACAGGATCGTCTTGCGGCGGTTGCGAACCGCGCGCCGCTTCACCACTCGACGCAACAACAACCGCCACCCGCTCGGCTTGCGCCGATCGACCAAGGTCGACACCAACTCCCCACCCTCGTCGACTAGGTCGTCGGTGATGATCACCCGTTGTGAGGTGGGCGCGACGTTGACCGTCTGGGACTGCGAGTCCTGCGGAAAGTCGATCTCGGTGGATTGACGCAGATCGTCGTCCACGATGACGACTCGCCCACTCGCACCGGCACCGTCAATGGGCCCCGCAGTGCTCGGCTCCGCATCGGATGGCGCGACGGAACCGTCCGCGACGACCGTGGCCTGGCTCGGTTCACGTCCTGGCGCCGATCGATCATCGGTCGAGATCGACACTTCCCCCGTTTGATCGCCGAGGAAGACCTCCCGCAGTTCGGCGAGTGCCAGCGGGTCGACGCCGGCCTGCGCCTGCGATCCCGTCAGTTGGCTCTCCAGAGCGGCGACGGGGATCGACGAGTCGGTGGTCCCCGCCGACTCCCGATCGATGGCTTGCTCGAGGCGAATCGTCGCCACGTTCGTATCGGCCTCACTCGTCAACAAGGCGTCGAGTCGCTCGTCGCCCGTGAGTTCGAACCCGAGCAAGCGAATCTCGCTGCGCAAGTCGTATCCGTACGCCTCGCGTACTCGCGACTTGATCTCGGCCATCAAGCGCACGACGTCGATCGCCTTGCCGCCCTCGTCGGCCTGGATGAAGTTGGCGTGCTTGTCGGAGATGCATGCCGTGCCGACTCGCAGTCCACGGAGACCGAGTTGGTCGATCAAGGCCCCCGCGCTCACCTTGCCCGGGTCGGGATTGACGAACACCGACCCGGCGTTCTGTCCACCCGGCTGATGCTCACGCCTCCAGCGCACGATCTCGGTGATCCGCGCCTCGCCCTCACCGGTCGACTCTGCCCATGCCAGGTGCAGTTCCGCCGACAACACGATGTGATCGTCGGTCAGCGCCGAACCGCGGAAGCGCAGCCCGAGGTCGAGAGCTTGAACATGGCAATCGATTCCCTTGCGCAAGTGGAACAGCCTGACGGCCGACAAATTGCTCGCCATGTCCGACCCATGCCCGCCAGCGTTCATCCGGACCGCCCCGCCGATCGATCCGGGCACTCCCACCGCCCACTCGAACCCGGTGAGTCCGTGCGCGACGCTCTGCCGACTGGCCACCGGCAACGCGACGCCCCCGCCGAAGCGCGCGGAGGCCGTCTCGCCCGGCGCACCCCGTTCGGTGGGCAGCGTGACCTCGTTGGCGAAGTCACCGAGTGTCAACACCAGACCAGAGAAACCTCCGTCACTGACGAGCACGTTGCTGCCACGCCCGATCACGGTGACGGGAATGTCGCACTGGGTGAGCACCATCGACACGTGCCACAGGTCGGCGAGCGACTCGACGTGGAACGACAACGCGGCGTTGCCGCCCACTCGGTACGTCGTCAGGTTGGCTATCGGCACGTCGGCACGCACGCGCGGACCGAGGAGTTGGGCGGCCAGTGCGAGTTCGTCGGGGTGAGCGTTCATGCCGACCCGATCCGGCTCATCACTTCACTCGGCAGGTGCTCGACGTCGCCACATCCCATCGACACGCACAGGTCGCCAGCCTCGATCACGTCGATCACTGCACCGAGCAACGCGTCCCGGGTGGGACACCAGCGCACGTCGGCATGAGGATGGGCGGCGCGGATCGCATCCACCACCTGGGATCCGGACACACCGTCGATCGGCGCGGTCCCGGAGGCGTAGATCTCGGTGATCAACGTCACGTCCGCATCGACGAAGGCGTCTCGATAGTCGCCACTCATCTTTTCCATGCGATTGAACCGGTTGGGCTGGAACACGGCCACGACGCGGCCGGCACCCTTCTCCGCACGAGCGACGGCGAGCGTCGCCGCGATCTCCGCCGGGAGGTGGGCATAGTCGTCGACGAAAGTCGTGCCGTTGACGGATCCACGGACGTCGAAGCGCCGCGACACACCACGAAACTCGGCCATCGCCGCGCAGGCGTCGGAGAGGTCGACTCCCCATCGATGGGCGATCGCCAGTGCCCCGAGTGCATTGCGCACGTTGTGGATTCCGCGCTGACCGACCACCACGCGGTGGCGCGACCCACCGTGGGCGAGAGTGAACTCGACTCGCCCCGGACGCAGCTCCACGTCGTTCGCCCGATACTCACCACCGTCGATCCCGAAACCCAACACGTTCGGCACCGCGACGAGACTCCGCGCTCCCGGGTCGTCGACGCCGACGACGACGGGGCCATCGACTTGCGCGACGAACCGCTCGAAACTGTGCATGATCTCCGCGAACGAACCTAAGTTGTCTAGGTGGTCGACGTCGACGTTGGTGACGACGGCAGCAGACAAGGGCAAGGCGAGGTGTGTCGAGTCGCTCTCATCGGCTTCCACCACCAACACGTCTCCGCCACCCCAGTGGGCGTTGGAACCGGGCAGCGAAGTCTCCCCGCCGATCAGATATGAAGGGTCCCCGTCGCACGCGATCAGGATCGACGAGAGCATCGCCGTCGTCGTCGTCTTGCCGTGGGTGCCCGCCACACCGATCGACGGTCGAGAACGACAGACCATCGACAGGGCCTCTCCGCGGGTGAGCACCCGTGCACCGCGCGATCGTGCCGCACGCAGTTCGTGGTGATCCGGAGGGACCGCCGAAGAATGGGTCACGAAGTCCATGTCGTTCACGTGTGTGTCGTCGTTTCCCAACCGAACGGTGACGCCGTCCCGCTGCAACCGAGCAGTCGCGTCACTCGCCTTGGCGTCACACCCCGAAACGTGGTGCCCCATTCCGTGGATCAATCGGGCGAGCGCGCTCATCCCCGGCCCGCCGACACCGATGACATGGAAGGAACTCGAACTCACGCCGCCGCCTCGTGGATCGCCTCGACGAGTCGGGGGTGTCGATGGAGTGCACCGAGATCGAAGGCGATCCGCGCGATCGTCACCAACGAATCGGGGTCATCGAGTAGTCGCTGCACCTGCGCCACCACGCGCTCGACCGTCTCGCCGTTCTCTTCCACCATCACGGCCGCACCATGGTCGGCGAGCAACCGAGCATTCATCGTCTGGTGGTCCTCGGCAGCGTCCTTCCACGGAACGATCACACTCGCCACTCCCACCGTCGCCACCTCGGCGACGGAGCTCGCGCCTCCACGCATCACCATCAGATCACAGGCGCCGTACACGAGGGCCATGTCCGTTGCGCGCGCCTCACGTCGATAGCGGACGGTGCCAGCGCTCGAGCGCGACTCGTTGTCACCCGATCCATCGAAGTATCGGTCGCCACAGAGATGGAGGATCGACACCGAGTCGTCCAGTCGAGTGCGCAGCGATACGGCCACCGAATTGAGCAGTGCGCTTCCGAGCGAACCACCCATCACGACGACGAGTGTCGTCGAACCACCGAACCCCAACGCGGACTTCATCGTCGACTTATCTGCGCGGTCGGCGACGTGGCGAATCGCCGCTCGCACGGGCGCGCCGGTGTGCACCGCCCGAGGCAAGCCGGAAGGCACGTACGCCACCGCTGCGGAACGTGCCCAGCGCGCCTGCACCTTGGTCGCCCAACCCGGTCGAAGATCGTAGGAACAGGTGACCAACGGAACCCTCGCCAACCATGCCGCGGCGGCGGCCGGCATGCTCGCGTAACCCCCGACGGACACGACCACTCGTGGGCGCTCCCGACGTATCAGGCGCCAACACGACACGATCGCTGCAGCGAGCAGCACCACCGCCAGGACCGAGCGCACGAGGGCCAGCGGCGCGAGTGATCGTTGCACTCCCCGCACGTCGCACCAATGCCCGCGGAGACCGGCTGCCGGAACCAACTCGATCTCCGGACCGCGCCTCGATCCGACGAACAGCAACGAGTCGCGATCCTGACCGGCCTCGATCAAGAGGTCGGCGATCGCCAAGGCGGGAAAGACGTGTCCGGCGGTGCCCCCACCCGTGATGACCGCGTAGGTCCGGGGTCGGGAATGCTGGGACGCACCGCTCCACATCGTGCCGCAATGATACGGCACCGACGGGAGGCACCTATTTCATGTTGCGCGCAACGTTGAGCAACAGTCCGACCGCACCCATCGTGAAGAGCAGCGATGAACCGCCGTATGAAATGAGTGGAAGCGTCAAGCCCGTCACCGGCAACGCACCCACCACTCCACCGATGTTGATCACCGCCTGTGCACACAGCCACGTAGTGATGCCACCTGCGAGTACCGCGCCGAACGGGTCACGCGCACCGAGAGCGGTCCTGATCCCGTAGTGGGCGAGCAACATGAAGCCGCCGATCACGCCGAGACTCCCGATCAGTCCGAACTCCTCGGCGATGATGGCGAAGATGAAGTCCGAGTGCGCCAGGGGCACGTAACCCCACTTGCCCGTTCCCTCACCGGCGCCCACTCCCGCAACACCACCGTTGGCGATGCTCAAGACCGCCTGCCACACCTGGTAACCGGCTTTCTCCCGCGTGCCCTCCAGGTCGAGGAACGCCATGATCCTCTCCTGCATGCGGGAACTCGTCGAGATGGCCACGATCGCGCCTCCCAGACCGAACGCAGTCATCGTGCCGATGAGCCGCAACGGGATGCCTGAAATGAACATCACGGCGAGGATGATCACGGTGATCACGACCGCGGCACCGAAGTCCTTCTGTGCCATACACGCGGCCGCCGCGGGGATCCACACGAGCGAGATCGGCTTGAAGGTGCGATGGAGGTCGGCCACCTCGCCGCGACGCCTGCCGAGCAAGGACGCCGAGTAGATGATCACGGCGATCTTCAAGAACTCCGACGGCTGAAAGCGGATCGGTCCGATCTCGGCCCATGCACGTGCGCCGTTGATGGTGATGCCGATCGGGGTGAACGGAAGCGCCATCAGTCCGTACGCGGTCCACAACAGGTACTTCGCATGTTTGTGCCACTGGTGATACGGCATGCGGTAGGCGGCAAGGAGCACCAGCAAACCGAAGTTCGCCCACATGAACTGCTTGCCGAACATGTTCCACGGCGAACCACCGTTGTTGATCGCCACGATCGAAGACGACGAGAGCACCATCATCAGACCGAAGACGATGAGCATCGACGTCACCGCCATCAGGACGTAGAACGTCTTCGAGGGAGCGCTCGTCGCGAGGCGACGCTTCTCGCTCAGGCCCTTGCGGTCGAGCACCGCACGACGGCGTTGCGCCGGGGTGGGTGTCGTTCCGTTCGATGCGATGGTCGTTGCCATTACTTCCTCCCTTTCCTGGCGAGCCACGCGAGTGGTCGCCTGCTCCCCAACACCTTCTTCACGTTCCGCTGAAAGTCGTCTCCGCGTTCGCCGTAGTTGGAGTACCAGTCGTAACTCGTGCAACCCGGCGAGAGGAGCACGACGTCGCCGGGCTTGGCCACTGCCGCCGCGTGCTCGACGGCTGCGGACATCGACGATGCACGCCGCACGGGAACCTTCCCGTCGAACACCCCGGCCAACTCTTCTGCCGCGTCACCGATGACGACTACCGCGCGCATGCGGGACACGTCGGCAGCCATCGCCGACAAGTCGAGATCCTTGTTCCGTCCGCCGGCGATCAGCACCACGCTGTCGAACGAGCGAATGGCGACACCAGCGGCGTGTGGCGAGGTGGCCTTGGAGTCGTCGAACCACCGCACGCCGTTGCGTTCGGCGACGAATTCAATGCGGTGGTGAGCGTGACGGAAGTCGCGCAGCGCCCCCGCCACGTCGATGACACCCGCGAGACCACTCTCCACACACACCGCGGAGGCAGCGAGCGCATTCGTCACGTCGTGCGGGAGTTCCCGCGACATCGCCGACCGCTCGAGGATCGTTCCATGGGGCGACTGGAGCACTCCGTCCAACGCGTGGTAGTCACCTCGGTCGATACCGAACGTCACGGTCCGTCCAGCGCTCGCCATCGCCGCAGCGACGATCGACGGGTCGCTGGCCGGCGCAGCCACGACGTCACCCGCACGAAGGTGCGACCACAACTTGGATTTGGCGCGACGATAGGAGTCCATGTCGTCGTGCCAGTCGAGGTGGTCGGGCGCAATGTTGAGCCAAGTCGACCCGACGCAGCGGAAGGTGTCGGTGAAGGCGAGACGAAAACTCGAACACTCCACCGCGAAGCAATCGAAGTCCTCGTCGAGGGCCGAGATCAGCGGCATCTCCGTGTTCCCCACCGCCCCGCACCGTCGACCCGCACGGTCGAGGATCGCGCTCGCCATCAAGGTCGTCGTCGTCTTGCCGTCGGTGCCGGTGATCCCCACCATCGGTCGCGGACCGTTCGGGCGAAGCTGTTCCCAGCGATACGCGAGTTCGATTTCGGAGAGCACTTCGATCCCCCGTCGTCGGGCCTCGTGGATCACTTCGTGCGACTCGGGCACACCTGGCGCCGGAAGGAGCACGTCGATGTCGTCGAGCGCAGTCGCCAGACGCTCTGTATCGGCGAGACGGTCCCCGCCCATCGCCGTCACCTGCAGGCCGAGACGTTCGGCGAACTCACGGTGCTGGTCAGTCACCCGATCGTCGGCAAGTCGCGGGTTTTCTCCCCGTCGTACCAGCGCCTGAGCCACCGCCTTGCCCGCCACTCCCAGGCCATAGACGAGTGCGTTCACCGCAGACGCACCTGTTGCGTGAAGTCGGCAATGAAGATCGCCACGGCGGTGGCGACGCAGATTCCGGAGATGATCCAGAAGCGAATGATCACGGTCGTTTCGGGCCAACCACTGAGCTCGAAGTGGTGATGGATCGGCGACATCTTGAGCAGACGACGCTTTCGGCCGGAGGCCTTGAAGACTCCCATCTGCACCGCCACCGAACCGGCCTCGAAGACGTTGATCCCGCAGATGATGACGAGCATGAGGTGGGTGTTCGTGGTCACCGCGAGCATGCCGAGCGCTGCGCCGATACCGAGGGCGCCGACGTCACCCATGATGATCTTCGCGGGTGCGGCGTTCCACCACAAGAAGCCGCCGCATGCCCCCGCCATGGCCGCAGAGAGCACGGCGAGGTCGAGGGGGTTGACGATGTCGTAGATCCTCGGATTGCGAAACGCCCAGTACGCGAAGATGGTGAAGGCAAGGAATCCGAAGAGCGCAGAACCGGCCGCCAACCCGTCGAGACCGTCGGTGACGTTCACTGCATTGGTCGTACTCCACACCATCAGCGAAGTCCAGAGGACGAACGCCCACGAGGGAATCTCCCAACCGGGGTTCGCTGCTCGGGTGAACGAGATGGTCTCCGCCACGCCGGTCGTGGTGGCGAGCAGGGTGAGCAACGCAACGGTGATGCCGAAAGTGATCCAACCCTTCTTCTTCCAGAAGATGCCGCGATTGTGCTGCCGACGAACCTTCAGAAAGTCGTCGAGAAATCCGATCGTGGCCAGCACGAAGATCGTCAGCCAGATGATGATCGCCTGATCCGAGAACGGCAAGCCCTCGCGGAAGTGGGCGACCGCCCAACCGAGGAATCCCGCCGAGAGGATCGCGATGCCACCCATCGTCGGAGTCCCCTGCTTGGCCATGTGGTGCACCGGTCCGTGGTCCTCCGCGCCGAGGATCGGCTGACCCTTGCCCAAGCGCTTGAAAAATTCGATGAGACCGCGCGTTCCCGCGAGCGACGCGATCATGCCTACTGCTCCCGCGATGAGTACGGCGATCATGCGCCGACTCCGAGCAGTTCCCGTGACACCTCGACGTCGTCGAATGGCACCACCGTCGCGCCGATGGTTTGAGTGTTCTCGTGTCCCTTGCCGGCCACGATCACCACGTCACCGGGCGCGGCAACCGCGATCGCCGCACGAATCGCCGCCCGCCTGTCGAGCTCGACGATGACTCGGAATCCATGTTCAGGCTGCACCCCGCCGACGATCTCCTCGGCGATCGCCGCAGGCGATTCCGAACGCGGGTTGTCGCTCGTGACGAACACCACGTCTGCTCGTTCGCTCGCCACCCGACCCATCTCGGGGCGCTTGCTCGCGTCGCGATCGCCTCCGCACCCGAAGACGAGGATGACGCGAGCCGTGGGGGCGATCATCTCCCGAGTCGCCGCGATCACCAGTTCGAGCGAGTGCGCGTCGTGCGCGTAGTCGACGACCACGATCGGCTCACGCGACTGGTCGACCACCTGGTAGCGACCCGGCACGGGAGCAACTTCCCCGAGCGACCGGGCCACGGACTTCGGCTCCATGCCGAGCGTCACCGCCGTGGTCGCGGCGGCGATCGAGTTCATCAGGTTGAAGCGTCCGCCGAGGGGGACGCTCATGCGCACTCCTCGCCACGTGAACTCGTGATGGCGGGGGGTCACCACCACGTCGCTCGCGTCGGACGCACCAAACGAGGTGCACTCGATCACCGCCGAATCGATCAACAGTCGTCCATGGACGTCGTCCCGATTGATCACCGCTCGCCCCGACAACGCAGGGGCGAACAATTTCGCCTTGGCGGCGAAGTACCTCTCCTCGGTGCCGTGGAAGTCGAGATGATCGCGGGACAGGTTGGTGAAGACCGATACGTCGAACGTGGTGCCGGCGACACGGTCGAGAGCCAGCGCGTGCGACGTGACCTCCATCACCACCGCGCGTCGACCGGCTGCCCGGAACTCGGCAAGTTGTCGTTGCAGATCGGTCGATTCTGGGGTGGTACGCGGGCCTTGGATGGTGCCGAGCACTTCGGTCTCCACGCCGTCGCCGCGGAGCAGTGCAGCGATCAGGTGAGCGGTGGTCGTCTTGCCGTTGGTCCCCGTGATTCCGACCATCTTCAGATCGTCGGCCGGCCAACCATGAACCGCGGCGGCGAAGATGCCCATCGCGCTGCGCACGTTCGCCGCGACGATCTGCGTGACCGCGAGCGGCAGGACCCGCTCGACGAGCAAGGCCGTCGCGCCGTGCCGAACCGCCTCGCCAGCGAAATCATGTCCATCGAAACGATCGCCCGGCACGCAACAGAACATCGTCGACGGACGTACCTGTCGCGAATCGTGTGTCACGTCGCGCAACACCACACTCGCCTCACCGTGGATCACGAATTCCTCGCCACTGCGTCGACTCACGTCGGCAACGAGTGCGGCAACGGTGAGTGTCATCAGTGCTCCGGCCCCAACTCCGCAGGCCGCGCGGCCGGGCATCCGGTGTCACCGGCGACGGGGCGAATGTCGAGCTCACTGATGAGCACTTGGGCGATGTTCGAGAACACGGGTGCAGCGGCGGTGCCACCGAAGCGGTCGCGCGACGACGGGTTCGGCTCGTCGATCGACACGAGCACGGTGAAGCGTGGTTCTTGGGCCGGCAGGAAACCGACGAACGACGCAAAGTAGGCGCGACTTCCGTCGTCCTTGACGTAGGTGCCATTGTCCTGGCGCTTGTAGCCGGTTCCCGTCTTTCCGGCAACGGTCATCCCCGGTACTTTGGCCAACTTGGCGGTACCGAAGCAGACCACGTCACTCATCAACGAACGCATCGTGGTCGCCGTCTCCGGGGTGATCACCTCGTGCGTGTCTGATGGATCGGCAGGAACGTTGATGCCGTTCGCGTCGATGTGTCCTGCTACGAGTCGCGGAGCAACGTACGTGCCGCCGTTGGCCACCACGTTGACTCCGGCGATCAGCTGCAGCGCGGTGGACGCGTAGCCGTAGCCGTACGCGCTCGTGAACTTCTCGGTACCACGCAACTTGTCCGGCGTGGCGAGGATTCCTCGCGACTCGCCGGGGAACGCGACGGCGGTGCGCTTGCCGAACCCGAAGGCGCGCAGGTACTCGTAGCGTTGCTCGGGTGTCATCGTCTGGGCGATCTGGATGGTGCCGATGTTGGAGGAGTCGACGAGGATCTTGCGCACGGTCATGTCTTCGAGTCCGTGGGGATAGGCGTCCTTGATCGGGGACTCCCACTTCGTGCCCTCGTTGAAAACTATGACGCCGGGGACCGAGAACTGTGAGTTCGGTTCCACGCGCTTCTCGTTGAGCGCTGCCGAGACGCTGAACACCTTGGCCACCGATCCCGGTTCGTACGCCTCCACCGCGGCGAAGTTTCCCGAGTCGGCGGAATACGAGCCGTCACCGTTGCGACGAATGGTCGACATCGCGAAGATCTCGCCGGTCTTCGAATCCATCACGATCGCCGTGCCACTCAACGCACCCACTCGCGCAACCTGCTGGGAGAGGATGCCGTCGACCTGGAACTGAATGTTGCGATCGATCGTGGTGATGAGATCCGATCCGGCAATCGCAGCCTCACTGCGATCGGACGCCGTCGCGATCGATTGCCCCTTGGCATTGACCTCGCGCACGCTCTTGCCGTCGACACCCTGCAGCAACTCGTCGAACTGCATCTCGAGACCCGCGATACCCACGCCGTCCGGATCGGTGCGGCCGACCAGGGCGCGCAGGTTGTCGCTCGTGATCGACCGACTCTCCTCGGTGTACGCCGCGATACCGGGCAGATCGAGAGCAAGGATCGTTTCGGAGATCTCGCGACTCGCCTGGCGGGCGATGAACGTGAAACTCGACGCCGGATCCTGCAGGCGCAGCGCCAGTTCGGCTTCGGCCTCGGGCGTCAACTGCAGGATCACCGCGATCGCCCTCGCCGTCCCCAACGGATCCACGACTTCGCGAGGATCTGCGAACACGGTCTTGGTGGGCACCGGAATGGCCAGTTCGAATCCGTTGCGATCGAGGATCGAGCCACGCTCTGCGTTCACGGTGTTCACCCGAACCCGCTGTTCGACGCTGGCCTCGCGGTAGCCGGCCGCGCCGACGGTCTGCAGATACCCGACCCGCAACAACAACCCGAGCAACATCACCGAGACGATGATGTAGGTCGCCACGAGGCGGTACTGGATCTGACCGCCCTTCAAATCTGTGGTCAGCTTCGACGCAGCCTCCTTGGCGCGATCGGCCATGTCCTTGCGCGAAGCGCTACCCGACCGGGCGATCGAGCGGGCTTCCGGTCGCACCGCTCGGCGAACTCGCTCGCTCGCCAGTGGTCGACGTGCAACCGAACTCAACCGTTGCCTCCGAGCATCGGTGCCAGCGGCGCGAGAGGACTGAGATGGGCCGACGGATCGGCGATCGCGGGATCCATCTTCCCCGTCGAGATGACCACTTGCGCCACCACGTCCTCGGGGATCTCCACGAACCGCGAGCCGAGACCTTGGGTCATGCCCTGCAAGATCGCCTGTTCGCGCAGGTAGTCGGGAGCGAGCAGTTCCGCACGAACCTGTCGCAATTCGTCGTGGTAACGCTTGGCCAAGCGCAACTCGCTCGAGACGTGATCGAGCGTCAGCTGCTGTTGAGCGATGAACGCCTGGAAACCGATGATCACACTGATCAGCACGAACATGCCGACGAGGGCGAAGGCGAACCGCGAGACGGATCGACTGGCGATTCCCGGCACCACCGACAGGTGGCGTTCATGACTCGTAGTCGGCGAGGCGACCGATGGACGCGAGGCGTGACGCGTCGGCGTCTGGACGGGCATCACGAGAGCCACGTCAGACCCCCACCTTCTCGAGGACCCGCAGACGGGCCGAGGCAGCTCGCGGATTGCGACTCACTTCGGTGTTCGACGGACGCTTGGCTGCGCGCACACGACGGGCGAACGTTCTTTCCGACGAGGGATGCAAGTACGGAGAGACTTCGTCACTCTGACGGCGCGACTCGGCGGCCGAGAACACCGACTTGACGATCCGATCCTCGCCGGAGTGGTACGACAAGACCGCGACGCGACCACCCACCGCGGTCGCGTTGATCGCGTCCTCGAGCGCGCGAGGCAGCATCGACAACTCGTTGTTGACTTCGATCCTGATCGCCTGGAAGGTGCGCTTCGCGGGGTTGCCACCGGTGCGGCGCGCGGGGGCGGGGATGGCTCCGGCCACCACAAGCGCGAGATGCTCGGTGTCGCGAATGGGTCGCGCAGACACGATCGCCTGGGCGATGCGTCGGGCGAATCGCTCGTCGGAGTTGCGCCGAATCGTCTCCGCGAGGCGATCCACGTCGTACCCATTGACTACGTCGTCAGCGCTCAAACGCTGGGTCGTGTCCATCCGCATGTCAAGCGGACCGGCCGAGCGGGTGGGGAAGCCCCGCACGGCCCGGTCCACTTGCGGCGACCAGAGCCCCCCGTCGGAGAGTGCGCCGGCGATACCTTCGATTGCCCGCTGGGCGCGGGACTCGGGGCTGCGAGCGCAC
>JBJTFU010000085.1:0-9053 GCA_046093585.1 Ilumatobacteraceae bacterium
AGCGGATGCCTCCCTTGGCGGGCCCGCGGGTGGTGTTGTGATGCACGCGCCAACCGTGCAGGAGATCCCGACTTCCGTCGTCACGACGGAACGGAATGGAGACTTCGATGATTCGCCGAGGAGCGACGATCGTGTCGATCAGGCCCTCTTCGAGGTTCAACCAGCGTCCCGCTTCGCGGACTCTCAGATCTGCTGCCTCGAGCGCAGAGTGGTGTTGCGACGTCGTCATGTACCTACCTCCGACACGTTCGTACCGTTTACAGGATAGATCAACGACATGTCACGCAAGTGAACATGAAGTGGAGCGAGGATCAAGGGATGCACAACATGCCTGATGACAGCGAGGACAAGAAGGAGATTCTCGACCTCGACGACGACGGCAAAGTTTCGTTGAGCGAGACCTTGCGTGCCGAAGCGGGATTGATCGAAGAGTTCACCAAGGAGAAGTCACGACGTGGCGGGGTCGTGGGTTGGCTCAACCGTCTCATGAGCAGGCTGCTCGGGCGCGTCGACAACTACTGAAAGACCGGCAGTTACTGGGCGAGTGGCGCGTTCGCGCGGGTAGGCGCAACCAGGATCGCCTTCGTGTGCACCACGTCCAGCGTCTTGGTGATGCGTGCCGCGAACGGTGTGAGTCTCACCGTCGTCGAATCACGCATGGAGATCTCGAGAGGGGTGCCGCTCGTGAGGCCCGTGAGGTCGAACGCCTCCGTGTTGGATGGTGCGATCGCCATCGACTGCAACTCGTGGGTACGAACGAGGACGTTGTCGGCGAGTAGCACGGCATCGTGCACCACCCAGCCGGCAGGAACACGGACCAGCCAGCGCTTGGAGAGTTGGTGCAGCCGTTGCGGCGCGAACCACGAGATGACTAGTGCAGCGACGACCGCCGGTGCGGCAATCGTCCAGGACGACGAGGCCGCGACGAGCGGCGCGCCGATCACGGTCACGGCGAAGAGCAACCATCCAACAACCAGAGGGAGGACGAGAGGTGCGGGTAGGCGCAACAGGAATCGGCGCTCGTTGCCGAACGCCCCTGCCTGAGCCTGCTCGGAACCGAACTCGGCAGTGAAGATGAACACGCACGCCACCGCCGCGAGCAGGGTGGCGAGGATGGCCGAGGGACTCCACTCGGTTCCGCCCAGGCGGGCACCCATGAGCAGCACGGCGAGTGGAGAGAGCATTCGCGCAGCGGTGAGTGCGACGGGATGCGGCACCCACAGCGCCACCAGTACCAGTGCCCACAGCGTCCATCCCTGTGCGTCGAGAACACGGTTGGCGTCGCGGCCGAGTCGATCGACGTCAGTGGTCAACGAGTTGGGCAACAGCGCTGCGATCATCCAGGCGATTCGGGTGATCCACTTCGTGTATCCGAGGATCGAACGCGCCACGCGTTGAGCCTATTGGCGTGAGTCCCCGTCGGTAATCTTTGCGAGATGGCCACGCGCTCCAAGCCGAGCAAACAAGTGCAGGAACGAGCTGCCTGGTTACGTGATGCCATCATGCGTCACGACGAGCGCTATTACGCACACGACGCTCCCGAGATCTCCGATGTGGAATACGACGAACTCAAGCGCGAACTGATCGCGATCGAGGCGGAGTATCCGCAACTTGTCACGCTCGATTCACCCACCAGCCGAGTGGGTGCGCCCGCCATCACGACGTTTTCTCCGGTCACGCATCGGGTGCCGATGACGAGCCTCGACAATGCGATGGACGACTTGGAGTTGGCTGCCTGGGGCGAACGAGTGGCGAAGGGTCTGAATGGTGCGAAGCACGCTTTCACTTGTGAACCGAAGATCGACGGGTTGGCCCTCAGTATCCGGTACGAGGATGGCGTGCTCGTGCAAGCCGCAACACGCGGTGACGGGAAAGTGGGTGAGGACGTCACCGAGAACGTGAAGACGATCGCAGTCGTTCCGAAGCGACTCGTTGCGCCAAGGGGTGTGGCAATGCCGAGCGTGCTCGAGGTTCGCGGCGAGGTGTACATGCCGATCGCGGTGTTCCACCAGTTGAAGGCTGCGAAGGAAGCGGAGAACGACGAGCGTGTGCGCGCCGGCAAGAAGCCCGAGTCGGTTCCGGTGAACCCGCGCAATGCCGGGGCAGGCAGTCTGCGCCAGAAGGACCCCGTCATCACCGCTTCGCGAAAGTTGGCGTTTTGGGCGTATCAACTGGGGGAGGTGGTGGGCACGCCGGCGTTCGCCAGCCACCACGAATCGCTCGAGTTCCTGCGCTCGTTCGGATTCCCCGTCAATCCCGAGATCCGGGTGGTGAAAGACCTGCAGGGTGTATCTAGGTTCTGCAAGAACTGGATCGAGCATCGTCACGATCTTGACTACGAGATCGACGGTGTGGTGGTGAAAGTGGACGACCTCGCGCAACGCGAGGCACTCGGATTCACTTCGCGGGCTCCGCGCTGGGCCATCGCGGTCAAGTTTCCGCCTGAAGAGCGAAACACCGTGCTCAAGGACATCCAGGTGAGCGTCGGCCGCACGGGCCGTGTCACCCCGTTTGCGGTGCTCGAGCCGGTGTTCGTGGCCGGCAGCACGGTCTCCATGGCCACGCTGCACAACCGCGAGCAGGTGGCACTGAAAGACGTTCGCCCCGGCGACACCGTGATCGTGCGCAAAGCGGGGGACGTGATCCCGGAGGTGGTGGGCCCGGTGCTCAGTTTGCGCCCCAAGGGCTGCAAGGAGTGGGAGTTTCCCACCAAGTGTCCGTGCGATCTGAAGAGCACGCTCGTTCAGGAGGAGGGCGTGGCAGATACGCGATGTGTCGAGCCGGCGTGCCCGTACCAGCGCGACCAGCGGATCATGTATTTCGCCTCGCGCGGTGCAATGGACATCGAGGGGTTGGGTGAAAAGACGGTGTACGCGCTGTCCGACCTTGGTTTGGTGCAAGACGTGGGTGATCTGTACTTCCTCACCGTCGAACGACTGTTGCAAGTGGAGGGGTTCGCCGAGTTGAGCGCCACCAATCTGCTCGCCGCCATCGATGCTTCGAAGTCGCGACCCTTGCCGAAGTTGCTCACTGCGCTCGGCATCAAACACCTCGGTCCTGCCGCTTCGGAAACCTTGGCCCGCCGTTTCGGCTCGCTCGATCGCATCATGGAGGCAAGCGCGGAGGAATTGAGCGCAGTGGACGGTGTGGGCGACGTGATCGCCGAATCGATCTCGTCGTGGTTCGCCAAGCGCGAGAACAAGAAACTCATCGAGAAGTTGCGCAAGGGCGGAGTGCAATTCGGCAACGTGCAGGTGAGCAACCTGCCGCAGAATCTCGAAGGCAAGGCGGTGGTGGTGACGGGAACCATCGCGGGATACTCGCGCGAGGAAGCCGAAGCGGCAATCAAAGATCGTGGCGGAAAGTCACCGGGCTCGGTGAGCGCCAAGACGTACTGCCTGGTCGTTGGTGAAGCCCCGGGTGCATCGAAGGTGACGAAGGCCGAGGAGCTGGGCATTCCGATCATCGGTGGCGAACAGTTCGAGAAACTGCTCGCCACCGGATCGATCTAGATCACCACAGTGTGGGTGCGGCAGCCTTGGCGCCGGTGGTCGACCAGCCGTAGGCTCGGCTCGTGGCACTTCCACGGGACTATCGCTACTCGCCCGACCACTGCTGGGTGCACGTGGTCGGTGAGTCTGCGCGAGTGGGAGTGTGTTCGCGCCTAGTCACCATTGGTGCCGTTTCGCACGTCACTCTCCCTGCGCTTGGTGTATCGCTCAGAAGAGGGACTCCCGCTGCGTCACTCACCATTGCTGGCGAAACCCAAGTCGCACTTGCTCCAGTCTCTGGATCGGTGGTACTCGTCAATGAACGATTACTTGGAGACCCGGCTCTCGTTGGCATCGATCCATTCGGTGCCGGATGGTTGTTCGAGGTGCAACTCGCCTACGAGGAGACGCTCGAGGGAGTGGTGGACGTCGACTCGTACCTCGGGCACCTCGCTTGAGAGACTTGTCAATGATGAACGTCCCCGATTCGCTGCGGTATTCAGAGAATCACGAATGGGCACAGTTGATGGATCGATCAGTGCGCGTCGGTATCACGGACATCGCCCAAGATGCTCTCGGTGAGGTGGTGCACGTGCGACTTCCGGAGGTGGGCTCGCGCGTCGTCGCCAGCGGGCTCATGGGCGAGGTCGAGAGTACGAAGAGTGTCAGCGAGATCTATTCACCCGTCGCGGGGACCGTCACTCGAGTTAACGAGAGACTGCGTGAGACTCCCGGGCTGATCAACACGGATCCCTATGGAGATGGCTGGGTGTGTGAGGTGTCCGAATTGAAGCCAGACGCCCTCGACGCGCTCTTGGATTCCAGTGCCTATCGCAGGCTGATCGGGGAGTGACCGCTCAGTCCGTGATGAACGTCCACGTGTAGGACCTCGCCTTGCTCTCGTCCTCGTCGATCGGCCAGAACACCACGCGCCCGATGTGCTCACCTTGTTCGAACTCTTCGATCGGAGCACCCTCCTGGGGCAGGAAACTGATCGTGTAGTTGCCGGGATCGAAGATCGCGGTGGGCGGCAGGTCGATCTGCGCACCCGGCTGCACTTGGCGACCTGCGGAGATCTCATCCAGACGAGTGGTCGGTAGTTCGATCCCGTCGATGTACAACTTGGCGTTGAAGCCTTCGACGAAGTCGACGATCACCTGAGACTGACGAAGGACGCGTTCGTTGTCGCCAGGCGAAATACCTTCGATTTCGTCGGGGATGTTCGACGCCTCGCGGCCAGTGAGACCGGTGTTGAAGCCGAGGATCACCAACGTGAGGCCGAGCCCGATGCCGATGCTCGCCAGCAGCAGTTGCTTGTCGAGTCTCACCTTGCGCCGCTTCACCCCGACATTCTCGCCGAATCAAGGACGAACTCGGCAGTCGTGATCGCGGCCAAGGCGACTAGTTTGGAAGGTCTGATGCCTGATCGACTTGATCTGGCCGGAACCACGATCGCGAGTCGGTACCGACTCGTCGAAGAGCGAAGCGGCGGTTCCGGATCCTCCCGCGTGTTCGGCGCCACGGACGTTCGCCGCGACGTTCGTGTGGTGGTCCGACTCACCCCTGCCAAGGACCTGGTGGACCTCGACGCTGGCCTCGCCGTGACCTCCGATGCCTTGGAGGCGGCCAAGGAGCAGGCAGCAGCAACGGCTCGCATCGCTCATCCCGTTCTGTCGGGCCTCGAGGACTGGGGTGTCGAGGACGTCAACGGCGAACAGACGTTGTTCACGGTGGCCGAGTTCTTCGAGGGAGGTTCGTTGCGCGAGTTCCTCGATCGTGGGCGGCGGTTGACGCCGTCGCAAGCGCTCGTGATGGGCGTGGACGTGTGTCGCGCGCTGCACCACCTGGAGTCGAACGGCTTCATCCACGGCGACCTCCGACCCGCCAATTTGTTCCTCGGGCCGGACAACCGTGTACGTCTCGGCAACTTCGGCGTGAAGGGTGCGTTGCGCACCAATGCGATGAGCAACGAACAGGCGAGTTACGCAGCCCCGGAACTCGCCGCGGGTGAGTCACCGACGATTGCGAGCGACATCTACTCCCTCGCCACCACGTTGCTCGAACTCATCACCGGCACGTTGCCGTTCACCGGAGAGACGGCGGCGATCACCTTGCAGAGTCGTGTCGGTCGACTGTTACCGATCGGTGCAGATCTCGGTCCGATCGCGCCGCTGCTCGAGCGCGCAGGTCGCCCGGAACCCAACGAGAGATTCTCGCCGCTCGAGTTCGGCAAGGCACTCACGGCCATCGCGGGGAAGATGGCGCGCCCCGAACCGATCGAGGCGCTCGCTGCCAAGCGATTCGAGGACGTGATCGAGGAGCGGGAGGCTGAGCGAACGGGCGAGTTGCAGCGCCCTGTGATCGTCGAAGAGCCGACCACCGCGCTCACCGTTCCCGTGCGATCGGGGCTCGTGATCGAAGAATCGGCGGAACCGATCGTCGTACCCGCATCCGAAGCGCGTCGCCACCGACGACTGTGGTGGATCGCGGGGATCATCGCCTTCCTCGCCGTCGGCGTCGTCGCCGCTCAGTTCCTGATCAGACCGTCGCACCAGGTGCCGGATCTCGCCGGGATGAACGAGGGCGAGGCACGCAATGCGGTCGTGCCGTTCGACTGGGAGGTGGTGGTGCGCGCCGAGCGCAGCGACACCGTGCCCGCTGGCTCGGTGATCACCACCGATCCCGTCGCTGGAAGGTCGCTGCGCGAAGGATCCACGCTCGTACTCGTGATCGCCGAAGGGGAGACTCTCGCGACGCTGCCAGACGTCTCCGACCTGTCGGTGGACGAGGCCGTCGAGACGTTGACCGCACTCGAACTCGTTCCTACCCAGACCCAAACCGAGAGTGAAGAGGTGGACGCGGGCAAGGCGATCTCATGGGTGGTGCCCAGCCAGTCGGGTCTGAAGCCGGGGGACAAGGTGCTGAAGGGCACGGAGGTGCAACTGCTCGTGTCGCTCGGACCGCCACTGCGTGAGGTGCCGTCGATCATCGGTCTCTCGGTCGATCAGGCCAAGGAACTGCTCGACCCGCTGCGGCTCGATCTGGTCCCCACCGGTGAGGCACCGAGCAATGCGGCTGCGGCGGGCTTGATCGGCGCACAGTCGCCTCCTCCAGGGGAGAAGGTGGCGCGTGATTCCGGGATCGCATTCTCCATATCCACCGGGCCCGATCTGGTGGCGCTACCGAATATCATCGGCAACAACTTCACGATCGTCGAGCAGCGGCTCAAAGAGGCGGGCTTCGTCGTGGGTGACGTGAAAGGTCGCAAACAGAATCGACTCAAGCAAGCGTCGATAGTCGGCCAGGAAGTGGCCAACGGGGATCAGGTACAGCGCGGCGCCACGGTCGACTTGGTGTTCCCGTAACGATGCCGTCGCTGACGATCGGTGGGATGACCCACCGCAAGTTCACCCTGCTCGTGCTCCTGGCGAGCGTCTTCACGGTGGTGGTTTCCACGACCGTCCTCGTCGTGTCGCTGCCGACCATTGCCTCCGATTTGGGGTCGACGGTTTCGATCGTCTCGTGGACGATCACTGCTCCGATGCTGTCGTTCGGCGTACTTGGTCCGGCGTTCGGTAAGGCAGGTGACCTGTGGGGTCATCGCAGGCTCTTCGTCGGGGGACTCCTGCTCTCTGGCATGTTCTCCATCGCCAGCGCGCTCTCATGGGGTCCGATCAGTTTGATCATCTTCAGGACCCTCGCTGCGGGGTTCGGGGCGGCGTCGAGTCCGTCCGCAATGGCCTACATCAACCGACTGTTCGACGTCGACGAGCGAGTACGACCGTTGAGTTACTGGAGTTTCACCACTGCGTCATCGCCAGTGATCGGCGTGGTTCTGGGGGTTCCGTTGATGGAGTCCATCGGCTGGAGGGCGATCTTCTTCGTGCAGGGTCCGCTGTGCATGCTCATGGCCCTCGTTTCTTGGAGGATGCTGTTCGAAACTTCACGTAAATCCGATTCCCGCTTCGACTTTCCCGGATCGGTCTGCCTCGGAGTGGGTTCGGTCCTGCTTCTCGTGGTGATCAATCGTGGGTTGTCTTGGGGATGGATCAGTCCATCCATCCTCGTCTTGGCGTCTTGTGCGGTGGGGGCCCTCGCACTGTTCGTTCGAGTCGAGCGAACCGCTCCGCACCCACTCATGCCGATCAAGTGGTTGAGAACGCGCAACATCGTCGCCCCGGTCCTCACGCTGTCTCTACTCAATTACGCCTACATGGGAAGTTTCCTGCTGATTCCGCAGATGCTCGAGGGCGGACTCGGCTTCACCACGCAAGTGGTCGGTTGGCTCGTGATCGTTCGACCAATCGCCTTTTCACTCGTTGCGCCACTCGGATCACGAATCGTCGACAGACTGGGAACACGGGGTAGCGGAATGTTGGGCGGTCAGACGATGGTCGTCGCCATGCTCCTGCTGGCCATCGTTCGCCATTCCGATGACGTGGTGCTGATCATCGCCGGGTTGGCGCTCACGGGAATTGGCCTTGCCGTGGCCTCACCCGCGCTCGTTTCGGTGATGTCGTCCGCCGTTCCCGCATCCGACATGGGTGTCGCAAGTGCACTGATGCAGCTCGCGTCTCAACTGGGATCGGTGATCGGTGGCGCACTGATGATCGCCATCCACGAGAGTGCACTCGGGCTCGGACTCATGGAGAGCTACGGAGCGGCGATTTCGTCCGGCGCAGTAGTGGCAGTGGCGGCCATCGCGATGGCCGGAATGGTGCGTAATCGCGCGAACTAGGCGGTGATCGCCTGGATCTCACCGGCGATCTGTTCGGCGAGTTCGTCCTTCTGGTTCTGCTGACTCTGCAGCACCATCATCTTCGTCATGTCCCCGTCTACCTTCACCTTGCCCGAGAGGAACGCCTGCATCGCCGCCTGCGGATCACGGCCGAGGAAGAGCAGCCGCGCAGTTTCATAGTCCGTGGTGACGGTGAGGTCTGGCTGCTCGATGTGCCCGAGATCCATCACCAGTTCACCGGTGGAGGTGTCGATGTGGCTGTGGAGGGTGCCTTCTCCGAAGGGAACCTTGGTGATGACCTGGTTCATTCGAACGCTGAACGGGATCTTCGGAACCTGCCCGATGTACTTCTCGCGGATCGCGCGGGCCGCGTCGATCCATTCGTCGGACAAGAAGGGGTGGGGCACGGGGTAGAGGTTAGGAGTTCGCTGCGGAGATTGCATTACGCGAGGCGGCTGCCACCGATCGAGCAGCACTGGCGAAGTCGCGACCGTCGCTCGCATAGAGTACCGCGCGTGAGGAGTTGATGATCATGCCGCTCCCCGTCGACGTGCGACCGGCGCGCACCACCGCTTCGACGTCACCACCCTGAGTGCCGATACCGGGAATCAAGAGCGGCATGTCGCCGACGATGCTGCGCACCTCGGCGACCTCAGCCGGATAGGTCGCTCCGACGACGAGTCCGACTTCGCCGATCGCACGCCACTTCTCTTGTGCGGTCCGCGCCACGCGTCGGTAGAGCGCCTCGCCGTCGCGCAGCGTCTGGAACTCGCCGCTTCCCGCGTTCGACGTCCGACACAACACGATCGTGCCCTTGCCCGGCG
>JBJTFU010000086.1:0-4248 GCA_046093585.1 Ilumatobacteraceae bacterium
GAATCGTCACACGAGCATCGAACCCACGTTCAGCGGCCGCAAAGGTATCCGTTACGACTGGGAAGAATTGCTCATTCCGAGTGAAGCCGTGATCGAGGCTTACCTCGAAGTGCTGCTCAGCGCCCACGACGCCGGCGACTCGTCGCCGATCGCGTCGGCGTGAACGCCGCCGCTTCTACACAGCCCAGAATCCCCCAGCGAGTGCTGGTGTTGGGCTGTGGTTCCGTTGCGCAGTGCACCGTGCCGTTGTTGGTGCGTGATCTGAAGATCGATCCGCAGACGATCCGCATCGTCGACTTTCGCGACAACCGCTCGCGAGTGGCCGACATGCTCGCACTCGGCGTCACCTACGAACAAGACCGCGTCACGCGCGACAACCTCGATTCGTTCCTCTCCGCACGAGTATCCGAGGGCGACATCCTCCTCGACCTCGCGTGGAACATCGACTGCCCCACCATCCTCGAATGGTGTCGCGATCACGGCGTGCGCTACCTCAACACCTCCGTCGAACTGTGGGATCCGTACGACGACATGGCGTCACAACACCCGACCGACCGCACGCTGTATGTGCGCCACCAGTCGATTCGTCGGATGATCGACCGCTGGGGTCGCAACGACGGTCCGTCCGCGGTGGTGGAGCATGGCGCCAACCCCGGCATGGTCAGCCATCTCGTGAAATTGGGCCTCACCGAGATCGCGAATGCGCTCCTCGCAGACGGCAAGGCGGGAAGTCGAGCGAAGGGTCTCGAACAGGCGCTCGACGCACAGCAGTTCAACGTGCTTGCCCAACTCACGGGGACCAAGGTGATCCACATCGCCGAACGCGACACCCAGATCACCAACCGACCCAAGGAAGTCGACGAGTTCTGCAACACCTGGTCGGTGGAAGGCTTCTATGAGGAAGGCGTGGCGCCGGCCGAACTCGGTTGGGGCACGCACGAGAAGTGGCTTCCAAACAACGCACACGAACATCATGACGACGGCCCGCGCAACCAGATCTGCCTTGCCCAGCCCGGCATGGAGACCTGGGTGCACACATGGGTGCCGTCGGGCGACAACCTCGGCATGGTGATTCGCCATGGCGAGGCGTACACGATGTGCCGTCACCTCACGGTGAAGAATCTAGATGGCACGGACGCGTACCGACCGACGGTGCACTACGCGTACCACCCGTCGGATGTGGCGATCAACAGCGTGCTCGAGTTGCGCATGCGGAATTGGAAGATGCAGTCACGTGAACGAATCTTGAACGACGAGATCATCGACGGTCGCGACGAACTCGGCGTGTTGTTGATGGGACACGACTACAACGCGTGGTGGACGGGCTCGGTGCTCTCCATCCACGAAGCTCGAGCGATCCTCCCCGGCCAGAGCGCCACCACGTTGCAGGTGGCCGGCTCGGTGGTGGCTGCCACCCAATGGCTCATCGATTGCCCGAACGAAGGTGTCTGCGTGCCCGATGACCTGCCCTGGCGCAAGGTGCTCGATGCCACACGGCCCTACATCGGCGAGATCTGGTCGAACCCCGTGGACTGGACGCCGCTCAAGAACCGCAACCAGTTGTTCCCCGGTTACGGCAACGACTTCAGCAGGCTCACCCCGAGCGACCCCTGGCAATTCGCCAATTTCCTCGCCCCGACACCCCGCTAGGCTTTGGCTCGTGAACACCGCGTTCGGGAGCCTTCTACTTAGTTAGCGGCGTCAGCCACATATTCGCTGTCGCCGAAACCCTCTGAGCCACCAGGCCAGGTGGTTTTTTGTTGCCCGCACCAAGCCGAAAGACGAACACATGCCACCGAAATCCATCATCCCGAAGAAGATGCCCTTCGAGAAATACCGGGCCTACGTGCCCGTCGTGCTCGAGGACCGCACGTGGCCGAACCGTGTGATCGACAAAGCGCCGCTGTGGTGCTCGGTCGACCTGCGCGACGGCAATCAGGCCCTGATCGACCCGATGGACCCTGAGCGCAAGCTGCGCATGTTCAACACGCTCGTGCAGATGGGGTTCAAGGAGATCGAGGTGGGATTCCCCTCGGCGAGCCAGCCCGACTACGACTTCGTGCGTCTGTTGATCGAACAGGATCTGATTCCCGAGGACGTGACGATCCAGGTGCTCGTGCAGTGCCGTGAAGACTTGCTCCGCCGCACGTACGAATGCCTGCAGGGCGCTCCGCGCGCGATCGTCCACTTCTACAACTCCACCAACCCCTTGCAGCGTCGTGTCGTGTTCGGACTCGACAAGCCGGGCATCGTCGACATCGCCGTGCGTGCGGCGACCCTGTGCAAGGAGTTGGAGCACCTGCTCAAGGGCACCCAGGTGCGCTACGAGTACTCGCCGGAGAGCTTCACGCTCACCGAACCCGAGTTCGCCATCGAGATCTGCACTGCGGTGATGGACGTGATCGAGCCGACGAAAGTCAATCCCTTGATCCTCAACCTGCCGGCCACGGTCGAGTGCTACTCACCGAACGTCTACGGCGACGTGATCGAATGGTTCATTCGCAACGTCCCGCGGCGCGAGACCGTGATCATCTCGCTCCACCCGCACAACGATCGCGGCTGCGCAGTGGCGGCTGCCGAGTTTGGTGTGATGGCCGGTGCCGACCGTGTCGAGGGAACCCTGTTCGGCAACGGCGAGCGCACAGGGAACGTCGATGTGATCACGCTGGCGATGAACCTGTTCGTCAACGGAGTCGACCCGCGACTCGACATCAGCGACATCGACGCACTGCGCCGAGACGCCGAGTACTGCAACCGCCTGCCCGTACCCGAGCGCCAGCCCTACGTCGGTGATCTCGTCTACACCGCGTTCTCGGGCAGCCATCAAGACGCGATCAAGAAGGTCTTCGAGGCCCTGTCCAAGGAATATGACCAGTGGGGAGTGCCCTATCTGCCGATCGATCCGAAACACGTCGGCCGCACGTACGAGTCCGTGGTGCGTGTGAACAGCCAGTCGGGCAAGGGTGGTGTCGCCTATGTCATGAAGTCGGAGCACGGATTCGATCTTCCGCGACGTCTGCAGATCGAGTTCTCCCAGCGCATCCAGCACGTCACGGAGGATCTCGGCACCGAGATCACGCCGGCGGCGATGTGGACCACGTTCCAAGCCGAGTACCTACCGGAATCGCCGCAGTACCGATTGGTCAGCCACGAATTGCGCAGCGACTCGTCGACCGGTCACACGGAGATCACCGCACAGATCGACATCGCCGGCTCGCGGCGCACGTTCGTCGGGTCTGGTAACGGACCAATCGACGCGTTCGTCAAGGCGATTCGCCCGGAGTTCGGGGCCGAACTCGACGTGCGCGACTACACCGAGCACGCGATCGGGCAAGGCTCGAACGCCAACGCAGTGGCCTACGTGGAAACCGCCGATGCAGAGGGCCACTCACGGTGGGGCGTCGGTATCGATCCGAACACCATCACCGCGTCGCTGCGCGCCGTGCTCTCGGGCTTCGAGCGCCACCACGTAGGTCGCTGAGTCGATCCGGAGAATTAGTCTCGAGTCGATGCACGTACTCGTCGATCCGGATGCCTGCGCCGTGACGGGTGGGTGTGTCTTTCACGCACCGGAGGTGTTCCGGCTCGGCGACGACGGGATGCTGCACGTACTTCAGGAATTCCCCGACGAGTCGTTGCGCACCGCGGTGCAGAAAGCGGCGGATTACTGCCCGACCGGCGCGATTTCGATCGAGGACTGAATGAGTTTCTACGACAAGTTGCACGCCGCGTGGGACTCGACCGACTCGATGCTGTGCGTGGGGCTCGATCCTGACCCGTCGCGACTCCCGACCCACCTCGGTGTCGGCATGGATGCACTCCAGCGCTTCTGTATCGACATCGGGGATGCGGTGGCCGATCAGGTGTGTGCCATCAAGCCGCAGATCGCCTACTTCTCGGCGATCGGAGCAGAGCGAGTGCTCGAAGACGTCTGCGAGCACGTGCGTACGCGCCATCCTCATCTCGTGTTGATCCTTGACGCCAAACGCGGTGACATCGGCGACACCGCCGCGCTCTATGCACGCGAGGCGTTCGTCCGTTACGGGGCCGACGCCGTCACGGTGAATCCGTATCTCGGTACCGATTCGCTCGAACCGTTCCTGCGTGCGCCGGGCAAGGGCACGATCGTGTTGTGTCGGACGTCGAACGCGGGAAGCGGCGAGTTCCAGACGCTGCGCGACGGCGAGGCGCTCTACCGACGCGTGGCGCGGACCGCACAAGAGAAGTGGCGTGCGATCGGCGAAGTCG
>JBJTFU010000087.1:0-11526 GCA_046093585.1 Ilumatobacteraceae bacterium
AGGTACGGCAGCATCTTCACCATCTCCGGTGCAACGACGTTGATCTGCTCTGCCTGCAAGGTGAACGGAACCTGCAACGTGAAACCGAACAAGACGGCACCGAGAATCGCCCGCAGAGGTCGCCAGGCGGCGAACACCACGAGGGCGAGTGCGATCCAGCCGATGCCGTTGGTGGTGGATTCCTGGCTCCACGCGGTACCTCGGGCGAGCATGAACCAACTGCCGGCGAACGCCATCAGCGCACCACCGACGACGGTGTGGACGTACCGAACTGCCGTCACCGAGACGCCTTGAGCGTCCACCGTCGCAGGAGCGTCACCCGTCGCGCGCAACACCAAACCCGGGCGGGTGCGGTTGAGGTAGAGCGAGGCGATGATCGTGAGCGCCCACGTCACGTAGGTCAGCGGATCGTGGCCGAAGATGACCGGCCCGATGAACGGAATGTCGGAGAGCGCACCGAAGTCGATCGGTTCGATCGAGACGGGACGCCTCTCCCCCTCGACGGATTTACCGAGAAATTGAGACAGACCCGTCCCGAAAATCACCATCGCCAATCCCGAGACGATCTGGTTGGCGCGGAGCGAGATGACGAGCGCACCATGCACGAGCGCCATTGCCACGCCGACGAGCACGGGCAGGAACACCGACAGCCACACGTTGCCGAAGCCCATCCCCAACTGGAAGGCCGTCACTGCCCCCATCAACAAGTAGCCCTCGACTCCGAGGTTGATCACTCCCGATCTCTCGGTGAGCATCGCGCCGAGGGAGGCGAGGATGAGGGTGGTGGCGATGCTGATGGCATCGGCGAAGGTGATCAGCCAGATGTTCGAGTTCACGCTGCACCTCGCGCCGGTGCGGCGGCGATCCGCCGGATTCGCAGCCTGTTCTTGCGGAACATCTCGCCACCGAGCGCGAACAAGAGCACCGCGCCTTGGATGACCGTGGCGATGGCGATCGGGACCGGTTCGCTCGAGATCTGCAAGGCCGCACCACCGACACGCAGACCGGCGAACAGCACCGCCGTCAGGATCACTGCGACGAAGTTGTATCGCGCGAGTGCCGCCACCACGATCCCGGCGTAACCGAGACCGATCTGCGTCAATCCCGGATCCACCTTGCCCGACGGACCCACCACATACATCGAACCCGCCAGCCCGGCGAGTGCTCCCGACACCAACAGCACCGACACGGTGAGACGTGATGCGCTCATACCCGCGTATCGCGCGGTATTCGGCGAGTCGGCGAATACCGACGTCTCGTAGCCGTAGTTGGAGAATCGCATGTACAGCCACAGGATCACCGCGAGTATTGCCGCGATCAACAGGGTCGGGAAGACGTTCGTCGTGCCGAAGCGATCGAGGCGTGCACTGTCGGCCACCAACTGGCCGTCGGGGAACGGCGACGGATCTCGCCACAACGTGCGCGATCCGAAGATCAAGAAGTTGACGAGGTTGAGCGCCACGTAGTTGAGCAGCAACGTGCTCACGATCTCGCTCGTGCCGAGACGGGCCCGCAACACGGCAGGGAGGAACACCCACATTGCTCCGAACGCGGCACCGCTCAACATCACCACTGGAACGGCCACAATGCCCGGCAAATCGTCCACGAGCACGATGCCGGCCCATGCCGCGCCGATCATGCCGAGATACATCTGGCCCTCTTCCCCGATGTTGAAGAGGTTCATACGGAAGGCGAACGCCGCAGCAAGACCAGTGCAAATCAGCGGCGTGGCCAGACCGAGCGTGTCGGTGATTCCATAGAACGACGTGTAGCCCTTGTCGATCAACTTGCCGTAGGTGGTGAACGGGTTGTGTCCGGTTGCCAAGAGGAAGATGCCGGCGACGACGAAGGCGAACAGCAGTGACACGACCGGCACCACGTACACGAGCCAGCGCGGCGACTTGAGTCTCGGCTCCAATTCGACTCGGTAGCCACCGATGATCATGAGATACCCGCCATCGCCATGCCCACCTTCTCGATGTCGAGCGAATTTCCGTCGGTACTGTGCACCACTGCACCGCGATAGAGCACGAGCACCTTGTCCGCCAGCGTCAGTACCTCGTCCAAGTCCTCACTGATCAACAGCACCGCCTTGCCCTTGGCGCGTGCCTCGTCGAGCACCTTGTGCACCGTCTCGACCGCACCCACGTCCAAGCCGCGCGTCGGCGAACACACCACGAGCACCTTGGTCGAGTCCGACTGGGCAAAGATTTCGCGCGCCAACAACACCTTCTGGGAGTTGCCACCGGACAACTTGCGGGTGGCCGTGTGCGGTCCAGGGGTCTTGATCTCCAGTTCGGCGATGTAACGAGTGGCCTCTTCACCCGCCGACTTGCGATCCACGAGCCAACCGCGCGGACGAGTCAGCACCATGTTGTCGATGATCGAAAGCGACGGCGAAAGTCCGGTACCGAGTCGATCTTCCGGCACGTAGGCCAAACCGCTTGCGCGCATCCGACGAGTTCCCGCGCCGTTCATCTCCTCGCCCCCGACGCTGATCACGCCCCCAGTTGGAGCCTGCAATCCGGCAACGAGTTCCGCCAAGTCGCGTTGGCCGTTACCCGACACGCCAGCAACGCCGACGATCTCGCCGGCTCGCACCTCGAGCGACACGTTGTCGACCACCGCGACACCGTCGCGATGCAGGCTCACGTTGTGCAAGGTCAACATCGTGGGGCCAGCCGCCACCTTCGCCTTGCGCGGAGAGAGATCGATCTCGCGACCCACCATCAACTCGGCCAACCTGCGGGTATCGGCTTCTCCGCGAGCCACGGAACCAGTCACCCTCCCGTCGCGCATCACGGTGATGCGATCGGAAATGTCCACCACCTCGCCCAACTTGTGGCTGACGAACACCACCGACTTGCCGGCCTTGGCCATCGTGCGCACCGTCTCGAACAACTTCTCCACCTCGGGTGGCGCGAGCAACGCGGTCGGCTCGTCGAGCAGCAAGATCTCCGCGCCCTGGTACAGCGCCTTGATGATCTCGACGCGCTGACGTTGCCCCGCCGACAGTTCCCCCACCCCGGCGAGCGGATCGATCGGGAGTCCGAACTCTTCGGCGATGCGCGACACGTTGTCGTTGATCGCATCTTGATCGATGAAGAACGAGAGTCGCTTGTCTCCCAGCACCACGTTCTCCGCCACGCTGAAGCGATCGACCAAGCGGAAGTGTTGGTGCACCATGGCGATGCCGTGCTGCAGCCCGTGACGTGGGCTCGACAGACGCACTTGCGTTCCGTTGCGCAACACCGCACCTTCGTCGGGGCGGTACAAGCCGCACAAGACCGACGCGAGCGTGCTCGTGCCGGCCCCGTTCTCACCGAGCAACGTGTGCACCTCACCGACGGCGAGATCGAAGTCGACGTCGTCGTTGGCCAACACTCCGGGGAACCGCTTCGTCACACTTCGTGCCGAGAGTGCGAAAAGGGTCGCACCGCCTGAGCGGTGCGACCCCTTCGCTGCCTCAGAAGAGGCGTTCACTTGTTAACTCGTCGAGCCGATGACACCCTCTACAAAGTAGTCCTGACCGAGAAGATCACCCAACGAGGCAGATGCTCCCGCTGCGATGCGCTCCTTGCCAGTGTTGTCATTGATCGGACCGGTGAACGGCACGAGCGAGCCGTCGATGATGGCGGCAGCCTTCTCGGCGATCAGGTCCTGGGTCTCCTGGTCCACATCGGAACCGAAGACGCCGAGGGTGATCATGCCGTCAGCCATGTTCCCGTAGTAGGGCTCGGTCGGGCAGGTGCCAGAGGCGACGGCCTTGGCCATCTCGACGTAGTGCGGACCCCAGTTCCAGACTGGACCCGTGAGCCACGTGCCTTCGAACTCGGCAGCCATGGTGTCGGAGTTGTAACCGACCCACTTGGCGCCGGCCTCCTTGGCGGCCTCACCAGTCGCGGTGGTGTCCTGGTGCATGCCGAGCACGTCCGCGCCAGCCTGCAACAACGACTCCGCTGCTTCCTTCTCCACTGCCGGATCGAACCAGGTGGACGTCCACGCCACTTGCACCGTCGCGTCCGGGTTCACCGAACGAGCACCGAGAGTGAAGGCGTTGATGCCACGGATGACTTCCGGGATCGGGAAGGCTGCGACGTAACCGAGCTTGCCGGTGGGCGAAGCCTTGGCCGCTGCGATACCGCTCAGGTAGCGCGCTTCTTCCATTGCACCGAAGAAGTTGCCCATGTTCTCGGCGGTCTTGTAACCGCTCGCGTGCTGGAAGCAAGCGTCCGGGTACTTACCGGCCGTCTCCAGCATCGGATCCATGTAACCGAACGACGTGCCGATGATCAGGTTGTAGCCATCGCGGGCCAACTGGTCGAACGTGGCGGTCGCCTCGGCACCTTCAGGAATGTTCTCCAGTCGGGTGACCTCGATGCCGAGCTCGCTCTCCAGTTGGAGAATGCCCTGCTCGTGTTGGTACGTCCAGCCCTCGTCGCCGGGAACGCCGATGTACACCACGGCAACCTTCAGGTTGCTGTAGTCCGCACCCTCTTCGACCGCGGTGGTCTCTTCAGGTGCCGTCGTTTCCTCGGATGCGGTGTCGGATCCACCGCAGGCCGCGAGCGTGAACGCCGCGGCTGCCGCAAGGGCCAGGCCCTTGATGTGCTTTCTCCTCATGAATTGCTCTCCCCCTATGCGTGCGCATAGCCCGTGTGATGAATGTGCCTGTCGGCAGTCGCGACAATAACACGCCGGAAACACCTCAAAAGCCGCGATAACACTGGCTTAACAACAAGTTCATCCAGTAGCGCTCAAGTAATCTCAAGGCATGAAGTCGGCGCTCAGCGAACTGATCGACGAGTCGGTGACCATCATCCGTGAGGTGGCCGCCGAGTTCGAGCGCCCGGTCCTGCTCTTCTCGGGTGGCAAAGACTCGGTCGTCATGCTCCATCTGGCCGCCCGAGCCTTCGCCCCGGCTCGAATCCCCTTTCCCGTGATGCACATCGACACGGGCCACAACTTCCCCGAGGTGATCCAGTTCCGCGACCGTTGCGTGGCCGAAATGGGCGTCCAGTTGATCGTCGGGTCCGTCCAAGCCTCGATCGACGCCGGTCGGGTGGCCGACGCGACTGGTCCGCGCGCCTCACGCAACACCCTGCAGACCGTCACGCTCCTCGATGCAATCGCCGAGCACCGTTTCGATGCCGTCTTCGGAGGTGCCCGCCGCGACGAGGAACGGGCCCGCGCGAAAGAGCGGGTCTACTCCCACCGCGACTCGTTCGGCCAGTGGGATCCGAAGAACCAACGCCCCGAGTTGTGGGGCATCTACAACGGTCGCCACAAACCCGACGAGCACTTCCGCGTGTTCCCGCTGTCGAACTGGACGGAACTCGACATCTGGACCTTCATCGCCGAGTTCAAGGTCGAACTGCCGAGCATCTACTTCGCGCACCAGCGACCGGTGTTCAAGCGCGACAACATGTGGATGGCGATCACGGAATTCCTGGCGGCAGACGACGGCTCTGAAGTGGTCGACATGATGGTGCGCTTCCGCACGGTGGGTGACGCCACGTGCACCGCGGCCATCGAGTCGAGCGCCTCCACCGTCGACGACATCCTCGCCGAAACCGCCGTCTCGCGTGTCACCGAACGTGGCGCGACGCGCGCCGACGACCGCATGTCCGAGGCAGGCATGGAAGACCGCAAGCGGACCGGGTACTTCTGATGAAGCGACTCCGTTTCGCCACGGTCGGCTCGGTCGACGACGGCAAGTCGACCCTGATCGGCCGCTTGTTGTACGACTCGAAGAGCATCTTCGAGGATCAACTCGAGCACATCGAGGCGGTGAGCAAGCGACGTGGCGACGATTATGTCGACCTGTCGCTCCTCACCGACGGTTTGCGGGCTGAGCGCGAGCAAGGCATCACCATCGACGTCGCCTACCGCTACTTTGCCACGCCCAAGCGATCGTTCATCATCGCCGACTGCCCAGGTCACATCCAGTACACGCGCAACATGATCACCGGGGCTTCGAACGTCGATCTGGCGATCGTTCTCGTCGATGCCCGCACGGGGGTCGTGGAGCAGACGCGGCGCCACAGCCTGCTCGTTTCCCTGCTCGGGGTTCCGCACCTCGTGATCTGCGTCAACAAGATGGACCTCGTCGGCTACGACCAAGCGCGCTTCGACGAGATTCGCGCGGAGTTCGAGGAGTTCGCATCGCGTCTCGAGTTGCAGGACGTCACCTTCCTGCCGATCAGCGCACTGGCCGGCGACAACGTGGTGGCGCGCTCCACCAACATGGACTGGTTCGAAGGGCCGACGCTCCTGCACCACTTGGAGAACGTCTACACCGCGAGTGACTCGAATCGAATCGACGTCCGCTTCCCCGTGCAGTACGTGATTCGTCCACAGCGTGCGGAGTATCCGGACTACCGGGGCTATGCAGGCCGCGTTGCGGGGGGCGTATTGCGCGTGGGCGACGACGTGATGGTGCTGCCTTCCGGTCTCACCACCACCATCACCGGCATCGACACTCCGCTCGGCCCCCGAGAGTCGGCGGAACCTGGTGAGGCCGTGACACTGCTGCTGGCCGACGATCTGTCGATCACCCGCGGCGACATGATCTGCCGCCCGAACAATCGCCCGCGCGCGTCGCAGGAACTCGAGGCGATGCTGTGCTGGATGGACGATGCGGCGCCGCTGCAACCCGGCAAGATCTATTCGATCAAGCACACCACCCGTCTCGCCCGTGCCAAGGTGAACCAAGTGCTCTATCGCTTGAACATCTCCAACCTCCACCGCGAGTCGGATGTGACGGGTCTCGCGATGAACGAGATCGGCCGCGTCACCCTGCACACCACGACACCACTCTTCTTCGACGACTACCACCAGAACCGAGTGACGGGCTGTTTCATCCTCGTGGACGAAACCACCGGCCAAACGGCGGGAGCGGGAATGTTGCTCTCGCCCCGCACATGAACACACCGCACTGGCACGAGCCGACGGTGTCGCGCGATGCGCGCTGGAAGAGACTCGGCGTGCACGGCATGACCATCTGGTTGACGGGATTCTCCGGTTCGGGCAAGTCGACCGTGGCCCACGAGCTCGCCCGCCGTCTCGTGGAGAGCGGCACCTTGGCAAGCGTGCTCGACGCCGACAATCTCCGCCACGGGCTGAACGCCGACCTCGGTTTTTCCGACGATGATCGCCGTGAGAACGTTCGCCGCGTGGGTGAAGTGGCCGCGCTCCTCGCCGACACCGGCGTCGTCACCATCGTGCCGATCATCAGCCCCTTCGCCGCTGGACGCGATGCCGTTCGCGCGCTCCATCATCGTGCGGGCCTGCCCTTCGTCGAGGTGCACATGGCCACCCCCATCGACGAGTGCGCAAGTCGCGACCCGAAGGGCCTCTACCGCAAGGTGCGCGATGGCGAGATGACTGGGCTGTCCGGAGTGGATGCCCCCTACGAGGCACCTGCCTCCCCCGACCTGACGCTCGGCGCCCGCGGCGAATCGGTCGACGAGTGCGTGAGCGAGTTGCTCGCCGTCGTGCACGAAGTGGTGGGGGCGTGACGATCTCGCCGCAACAACCCAACCTTCCCGAGATGCTCGGGTACGCCCTCGTGGCGCCGCGGATCCGGGTGCTCTACGTGCCGACGACCAAGGTTGCGTGCAGCACCCTCAAATTGCTCATCTCCCAGATCGAGGGCACGTACAACGAGGAAGCCAAGCGAATCGTGATCACGCCCAACATCTCCCAGGAACAGACGATCCACAATTACCTCGTGCACGGCCTCACCCGCTTCTTCGACCTGAAACCGAAACGGCAATGGGAGATCCTCAATTCCGATCAATGGCTGCGCGTGGGGACACTGCGCGATCCGCTCTCCCGCGCCTACTCCTCGTGGGAAAACCGGGTGCTCCTGCGCGCGCCCGGCACACCGAAGGAGATCTTCGATCGCTGCCCTGACGTGCTCGTGGACGGACGCATCGACGTCACCGGATCGTTCAAGAACTTCGCCAAGGAATTGCACGCCGATCTGGAGACGTTCATCCAAGACGACCATTTCCGGCCACAGTTCAACAGTCTGTATTCCGACCAAGTGGACTACCACCACCTCGTGCGGGTGGACGTCCCAGGCGAACTCCAGCAGTTGGCCGACATCTTGAACGAACGCGGTGGCACCAACGTTCCGCTCGCGCGCCTCAACAGCGGCATCGGCATCAAGCCGCCGCAGGTGTACGACGCCGAAACCGCGAGACTCGTCACCGAGGTGTACGAACGGGACTTCGAGTGGTACGGATTCTCGCGCAAGGAGTTCCCCGAGGCGATCCCTGCATTCGTGCTCGACCCGCTCCAGCAGCACCTACTCGACAACCTGCGTGAGACCACCGAACGACTCTCCGCCATCTCGACCTCCGCATTCTCGCGGGTGGGATTCCGCTACGGAATCGGCCAGATGCTGAAGTCGGTGGGCTTTCGTTTGAAGTTCAAGGGCAAGGACTACGACCCGAAACTTCTGCAATGGTGAACGACGCCGCCGTCAAGATCGGGGTCGTGACGGTCTCCGACCGCGCTTCCCGCGGCGAATACGAGGACAAAGGTGGTCCGGCGATCGTCGACTATCTCGAGCGGCACATCGCCGGCATCTGGACCCCGGTCGCGCGGGTCATCCCGGACGATCGCGCCACCATCTCCGCGACGCTCATCGAGCTTGCCGACATCGAGGGGTGCTCCCTGATCGTCACCACCGGAGGCACCGGCCCCGCACCTCGGGACGTCACCCCCGAAGCCACCGCCGACGTGTGCGAGAAGATGATGCCCGGCTACGGCGAGTTGATGCGCGAGGTGAGTTTGCGGGTGGTTCCCACGGCCATCCTCTCGCGGCAGACGGCGGGCATCCGTGGCTCGAGCCTGATCATCAATCTCCCCGGTAAGCCCTCCGCGATCGCCGACTGTCTGGACGCGGTCTTTCCCGCCACTCCCTACTGCATCGAACTGATCGGCGGGCCGTGGATCGAGTTGCGAGAGGGCATCAGCGGGTTTCGCCCCAAGTCGCAGTAACCGACGCAGCTCGCCCGAACGACTTCAGATACCGAACAACCCGCGGATCTCCGAGCGAAACAACTCCACGTCCACGTCGAGCCCGATTCGCCAGTCGTAGAAAGGCATGTCGTCACCCTGGATGGAGCCACCACCGCGTCGGGCGAAGTACGGCTGACGGAGATCAGCGACCGTTGCCCCGAGTGCAGGACCCTCCCCGGTTTGCACACCGAGTGGAAGTCGATCTCCACGTACCACAGGAAGAACTGCAGCCATGGTGGCCAGCAAGTCGTGACACGGGAAGTCCCCCTCGACCTCACAAAAGGTGCCGCCAGCGTCTTGGTAGAACCGCAGCGGTGCAGCGAGGAAAAGTGAATGAGGGTGTGCAGAGGATTCGATCTCACGCAACATCGACTCCGTGAACGTGGCGCGATGGGTGATGTCGAGCCCCACCAACAATGGCGGCGTCACCCATGGTGCGGCAACGACGATCCGCGCAGCCTCGGGATCGTGTGCGATGTTCGCCTCGGCGGCAGGCAAGGCATTTCCCGGGACCGTCACCGCGCCGCCCATCACCACCAGTTCCTTGACGGCACCTGCAAACGTCGCATCGCGCTGGATTGCTCGTGCCACGTTCGTCAACGGTCCCACCGTCACCAGAGAAATCATCCCGACGTTGCGCTTGACCACGTCGATCAGGGCCGCGACGCCATCGCCCTCGCGCGGGGATTGGCTCGCCTTGGGGCGATTCGTGTTTCCGAGCCCATCCACGCCGTGGACGAAATCGGCCGGCCGCAACGACGGGGCTCCCGGAAGCGGCACCGCCTCGCCCAAATAGACGGGAACATCGTCACGACCGGCAAGTTCGAGCACCCGACAAACATTCTCGGCAGCCACTTGCGATTCCACGTTGCCGTGCACCACGGTGATCGCGAGAAGCTCGATGTCTTGCTGAGTCGCGGCCCAGAGGATCGCCACCGCATCATCGACCCCGCCATCGGTGTCGATGACCATCTTCACTCGACTCATTCGGAGTTCATCCGTCTGCCGTCGATGTCACGACCCGCCACGAGACGTAACGCTTCCTTGAACCGACCGATGTCTTCGATGAGCCCGAACACCTCACCATTCATGTCGTTGACGATCCCAAGTGCAGACGAAGCGATACTTTCGCCCTTGGCCGTGGGGACGACCCTCTTCACTCGCGCATCGTTCTTGTCGGCGACACGCTTCACCAGGCGCTCTCGTTCGAGTGTGCGCACCACCTGAGAGGTCATCATCACGTCCATACCCGTGTGCTCCGCCAGTTCGGCCTGCGACGGAGATGGTCCCCGACGGTTGAGGTAGGAAGCGCTCGCCAGGAGACTGAACTGGACATACGTCAGCCCAACCTCCTGCAGTGCGTCGGTCACCTTGCGCCGCCATTCCAACATGGCATGCCACAACAAGAAGCCGGTTCGATCCCACGCAGAGGTCTCAGGAAACGGGCCACCGGTCGCCCGCGCAGAGGTTTGTTGAGTCACTTTTCCAGTCATCACTGCGTCCTCCCCCTTCTCGCGCAAAATGTAAGTGTACTTACTAATCCCGACCGGACATCTGCCACACTGTTCTCTGCATGGGCACGACGTCCTCACCCACCACAGTAGAAGACGCGCTCGAGGCACTCGCCAGCGGTGCTCGGGTGATCAACGGAGGAACCGACGTGATGGTTCCGATCAACGAGGGGCTGGACCACGTCGACTCATGGTTGAACCTCCGCAACGTGCAAAGCCTCCGCGTGATCGAGAAGTCGGAGAGCCGCATCCGAATCGGCGCAGGTGCGACCTTCGCCGCAATCGAGTCGGAATTGGCCGATGTCGCGCCCGCCCTTGCCCAAGCGGCGAGCACTGTCGGCAGCCGACAGATTCGCAACGTGGCAACGATCGGCGGAAACGTCGCCACCGCGTCGCCAGCAGGCGATTCGCTTCTCCCTCTCCTGACCTATGACGCTGAAGTGGAGTTGGTGAGTCTGCGCGGTGCTCGCTCGGTGCCGCTCAATCGATTCTTCTTGGGGCCGAAACGCACCATTCGCCAACCCGACGAGCTGCTAACCGCTGTCATCATCAGGGACTTCCGCGGCATACAACACTTCGCCAAAGTGGGTACGCGCAATGCAATGGTCATCAGTATTTGCTCCATCTGCGCACGGCTCGACCTCGATACGGGACGTGCGCGAGTTGCCGCCGGTTCCGTCGCCCCGACTCCCTTGTCGATTCCCTCTGCGGAGGGCTCCCTCCTGCTGCGGGATGGCGCCTTCGAGTTCTCACGCTTCGTGGTAAAGGCTTCGTCGCCGATCTCCGATCACCGGGCGTCCGCCGAGTATCGGCGGCATGCGCTCGGCATTCTCGCCGAACGAATCCACCGCAAACTCTGGCAGGAGGCAGGATGAGCGTCGTGCGACTCACACTCGACGGCACCGCTGTCGAGCTCGACACCACTGCGAGTTCGAGTCTTCTCCGCGCGCTACGCGATGCGGGTCATACACGGGCACAAGGC
>JBJTFU010000088.1:0-4849 GCA_046093585.1 Ilumatobacteraceae bacterium
AAGGCGCGGTCCGGTTCGCAGGTGATGCAACCCGATCGCGTGCGCAAGGTGCTCGTCTCGAGGCGCCAATGGGCGATCGATTCGACGATCGACCCCGACTTCGCGGAACAGGTCTTCCGTTCGATCCTCGCCGAGACGCACCGCATCGAGGTGCTGCACGAACACGGAGGCGAGGCTCCCGCAAAGGTTGCCGAGGCCCTGACCAGTGCACTCGACACCGTCGCCGTGCGGATCGACCACGTCGTGGTTGCCGTCACCAACCTCGACACGGCCACCCGATTCCTCGCGACTCTCGGCTTCACGATCGAGCCCTCGAGTGACCCCTTCATTCGCGTGGCCGACGCGGGTGGCGTGACCGTCGTACTCGTCGGGCCGGACGGGGATCCGGCCGTGCGCAGGCATCTCGACGAGTTCGGATCGGGAGTCCAACACATCGCCGTCGAGGTACTCAACGCCAAGTTCGTACAAACCGCATTGGCCGAAGCCGGGGTTCCGATGCTCACCGACGTGGTGGTGGACTCGGCCGGGCACGAGCAACTCTTCACCGTCAAGGATCCGGCGACTGGTGTGCAAATCGGATTCATCAGTCGAACCGGCCACCGCGAGGCCATCAGTGGTGACAACGTGCGCGCGTTGTTCCGCGCCCTCGACGCCCTGTAGACGCACCGCAAGTCGGCACGACCGACCGTTCTTGCCAATCCGCCACGCAGGCAGTACCTTGACGGCTGCACGACAGCAACGGGCGGCGTTCCACCTCTAACAAGGAGCGTCGGTCGAGTCGAGCGCTGGCAATCAACGATCTCATCTAGTCAGGAGAGCATCTTGTTCGACGTTGCCCAGCGCACGACCCACGACACCCTCGTTCACGCCCCCCTCGACGAATTGATGGCCGAGGCCCGTTCGATCCGCGACCGCCGTTTCGGCACGCGCGTGACCTACTCCCCGAAGGTGTTCATCCCGCTCACGATGTTGTGCCGGGACAAGTGCGGCTACTGCACGTTCGCCCAACCGCCCGCGCGTTTGGCGAACCCGTATCTCGACCTCGACCAAGTCCTCGCCATCGCCAGACGCGGTGCGCAGGCCGGCTGTCACGAAGCACTATTCACCCTCGGCGAGCGACCCGAACTCCGCTACGACGTGGCCCGAGATTGGCTGCGCGAACGTGGCTACGACTCGACCGTGCACTACTTGCACGACGCCGCAGCGTTGGTGCTCGCCGAAACCGGCCTCCTGCCCCACGCGAATGCCGGCGCCTTGTACCGCGACGAGCTCGCGCTCCTGCGCAAGGTTGCCCCGTCGCAAGGAATGATGGTCGAGACGTTGCGCGAGGATCTCGACTGTCATCGCGGCGCCCCGGACAAGGTGCCACAACGGCGGCTCGACACGCTCGAACTCGCGGGCGAACTCGCCATCCCGTTCACCACCGGAATCCTCGTCGGCATCGGCGAGACGCGCGAGGATCGGATTGCGGCACTCCATGCCATCGCCGACATGCATCGTCGACACGGACACGTCCAAGAGGTGATCGTGCAGAACTTCCTGCCGAAACTTGGAACGGCGATGCATCGTGCAGATGCCTGCCCGCAGGACGAGTACTTGTGGTCGATCGCGGTGGCACGAATCCTGCTCCCTGACGACATCCACCTGCAGGCACCGCCGAACCTGAGCGACGACTTCTCACCCCTGCTCGACGCGGGCATCGACGACTGGGGCGGCGTGTCGCCAGTGACGGCCGATCACGTCAATCCCGAACGCCCTTGGCCGGCGATCGACCGTCTCGCCGAGGTTTCCCGCTCTCGCGGCAAAGAGTTGGCACCCCGACTCACGATCTACCCCGAGTTCGCCGACGATCCGAAGAGATGGCTGGACACGGCATTGCACTTCCCGGTGCTCGATCGCAGCGACGCCGAGTGTCTGGCCCGTGACGACCGCGGATCGGTGTGGCCGCAGGAGGTAACGCAAGCCGACGTCGTGCAGGACGGTGCCGAGGTGGTGCTCGTCGGCAAGCGCTCGTCTCAGTGGTACTCGGGCGCGACCAACTCGCCCGACACTTTGATCACTGCCGAGCCGCTCGATGCCATCGGTGGGCACGTCGGGGAGATCCTGCGCGGAGTCGAGATGGGCCAGCGATTGGAAGAAGACGACATCGTCGATCTCTTCGCGGCCCGCGGTGGCGAGGTCCGAGCCATCGCGATGCTGGCGGACCGACTCCGTCAAGAAGCAGTGGGTGACACCGTCACGTGGGTGCACAACCGCAACATCAACTACACCAACGTCTGCACCTTCAAGTGCAAGTTCTGCGGGTTCTCCAAGGGCCCACTCAGCCTCAACCTGCGCGGCAAGCCGTATCTGCTCACGCTCGACGACATCGCCGAGCGCGCGCGTGAAGCATGGCAACTCGGGGCCACCGAGGTGACCCTGCAGGGCGGTATCCATCCCGACTTCGACGGCGACTACTACATCGACGTCGCCCACGCCGTTCGCGACGCGGTGCCGGAAATGCACATCCACGGCTTCACCGCGCTCGAGGTGACCGAAGGCGCTCGGCGGCTCGGTCAATCGCTCGAGGATTACCTGTTGCGACTCAAAGCCGCGGGGTTGGCCTCGCTACCGGGAACCGCTGCCGAGATCCTCGACGACGAGGTCCGCGCCGTGTTGTGTCCCGACAAGATCGACACCGAGGAATGGCTCGAGTGTCATCGTGCCGCCCACCGGATCGGGTTGCGCTCGAACATCACCATGATGTTCGGCTCGATCGAGTCACCGCGTAGTTGGGCACGTCATCTGGTCGTCACCCGGGCGTTGCAGGAAGAAACCGGCGGCTTCACCGAGTTCGTCGGACTCCCCTTCGTGCACATGGCTTCGCCCATCTACCTGCAGCGCAAGGCACGGCGCGGACCCACGTTCCGCGAGACCGTCCTCGTTCACGCAGTCGCGCGAATCGTGTACCACGGACTCATCGACAACGTGCAAGTGTCGTGGACGAAAATCGGCGTGGAGGGTGCGCGTCAACTCCTACGGAGTGGATGCAACGATCTCGGTGGCACGTTGATGGACGAGAACATCTCGCGAGCTGCCGGCGCGAGTCACGGCCAGAAGATGTCCGAAGAAGCATTCGGCTCACTCGTCAAGCCACTGGGCAGGCCGCTTGCGCAGCGTTCGACGCTCTACGAGAAGGTGGCGCGTACGGCGGCGACGTCTTCCGCGAGCTGAGCACGGAGCGACTCGAGCCCGTCGAACTTGCGCTCGCTGCGCAAGAACTTCTCGAACGACACACGTACGCGCTGACCATAGAGGTCGCCGCTGAAGTCGAGCACGTGGGCCTCGAGTAGCGAATGATCGGAGCGCTCGACGAAGGTGGGCCTTCGACCGAGGTTCACTGCGCAGCGATGCTCTCGCGACTCGGCGTCGATGAAACGACCTGCATAGACACCGTCGGCCGGCAGGCACATCGTGGTCGGCACCGAGATGTTGGCGGTGGGGAACCCGAGCATCCGCCCGCGCTGATCTCCCCGCACCACCTCGCCACGAATCTCGAAGGGATGCCCGAGTAGTCGAGCGGCGATCTCGACCTGGCCACCGGCCAATGCTCGCCTGATCGCCGTCGAACTGACCGGCTCGTCCACTCCATCGGGTCGCGGGATCAACTTCACGGGCTCCACCCGGAATCCGAGTTTCGCTCCCAGGGCGCGCAGCGTCTCCACGTTGCCCTGGCGCTTGTAGCCGAAGTGGAAGTCCTCCCCGACCACGATCGCCTTGGTCTGCAGATCCTCGACGAACACCTTCTGTGCGAAATCTTCGGCGCTCATCCGAGCCTTGTGCTCGTCGAACTTCACGACGCACACGGCGTCGACGCCGGTCTCGGCGAGAAGCTCGAGTTTCTGTTCGGTGTCGGTGAGCAGCATCGGCGCCGACTCAGGGCGCACCACCGAAGCGGGATGACGGTCGAACGTCACGACCACGCTCTGGCAGCCCATCGAATCGGCCAGTTCCCGCACCTGGGCGATCACGGCCTGGTGTCCACGATGCACACCGTCGTAGGCACCGATGGTGATCACGGACGGCCGATCGTTGTCTCCACGAATCTCTTCAGTGATCACGCGCACGGTGGGTCACGATACTGGCTCGGCCAAAACGACCGTTGGAATCGCTTCGCCATCCTGCAACTCGTACACACCGACGAGTGCGCCTCGATCATCCGTGAGCGCCCATGGCCCTTCACCCGCAAACCGCGGCAGACGACGACCGTTCCTCACCATTCGGACCACGTCGTCGTCGACGGAGACCTTGTCCACGAGTCGCAATGCCTCGATCGATGGAAGCAGCGGAGCGTCGTCGATGGTCGAGGACTCACGTTCGTCGAAGGGCCCGATCGAATGGCGCCGCAGGGCACGCAAGTGTGCTCCGCCGCCCAATGCCGTGCCCAAGTCTGCGGCCAGCGAGCGGACATAGGTGCCCGACGAGACCGTGACGTCGATGCGATAGACGAGCGCGTCTGCGGTCGGCTCGACGGTGAAGGCATGCACGGTGACCGGTCGGGCTTCGCGTTCGACCTCCACACCCTCGCGGGCCAACTCGTGCAATCGCCGACCATCCACCTTGAGTGCCGACACCATCGGCGGCACTTGCATGATCCTTCCCGTCAGACTTCTCGCCGCTGCGCGGACGTCGTCGAGGGTGACGCTCGACATGTCGAATCGCGCCGTCACTTCGCCCGAGTCGTCCAACGTGGAGGTGGTCGAACCCAACACCACCTCTGCCGTGTAGCGCTTGTCGAGTCCGCTCAGGAACTTCATCAACCGTGTCACGTAGCCGACGCCGACGAGCAACACGCCGGTGGCGTCGGGGT
>JBJTFU010000089.1:0-2880 GCA_046093585.1 Ilumatobacteraceae bacterium
GAAGATGTCGCCGTCGGAAATGAGTCGAATGCGGGCACCCGTCTTGCGCACTTCGGCGATCAGGTCGTCGTGACGGGGGCGATCGAGGATCATCACCGTCAGCATGGACGGCATCGTGGTGATCGGCGAGGGCGAAAAGGACGAAGCGCCCATGCTTTACAACGGCGAGCGCGTGGGTAACGGCAGTACCCCGCTCACCGACGTGGCCGTCGACCCGATCGATGGCACCACCCTCACCTCACTCGGTCGCGGCACTGCGCTTTCGGTGATCGCCGTCGCCGAGCGTGGCTCGATGTTCAACCCGGGTCCGTGCGTGTACATGGAGAAGATCGCTGTCGGCCCCGAGGCCGCGAGCGCCATCGACCTCACCCTCACGCCCACCAAGAACATCAAGGAAGTGGCGCGGGCGATGAAGAAGCTCGTCAGCGAAGTGACTGTGATGATCCTCGATCGCCCCCGTCACGACGACCTGATCGCCGAAGTGCGCAAAACGGGTGCCCGCATTCGACTCATTTCCGACGGCGACATCTTCGGCGCCATCGCGGCCGCCTCTCCCGACACGGGTGTCGACATGCTGATCGGTATCGGCGGCACGCCCGAGGGTGTCACCGCAGCCGCCGCACTGAAGGCCATGGGCGGCGAGATCATCGGCCGCCTGCACCCACGCAACGACGAAGAGCGCAAGAGCGCCGAGGCCGACGGTTACGACTGCTCACGCGTGCTCACCACCAACGATCTCGTGCGCGGCGACGACGTCTTCTTCGCCGCCACCGGCGTCACCGACGGCGAGTTGCTGCGCGGTGTTCGTTACGACGCCTACGGCGCGCGTTCACACAGCTTGGTGATGCGCTCACGCAGCGGCACCATCCGCTACATCGATACGCACCACCGGCACGACCGGATCAACGCGTACTTCACCGACGACAACGGCAACTAAGCAATAACGAGCTAGCGGCGCGTCAGCACGCGAATGAAGCGGCGCTGCACGCGCCTCGGCATCACGGACGACACCGAGACCAACACCTTGTACAGCAGGCCCGGCACCACGATGGCTTTGCCCTTGGCCACGCCGTGCAGGCCGGCTCGGGCCACCATGCGCGCCGACGTCCACGCAATACGCGGAAACTGCGACTCGAAACCCGTGGTGTTGCTGATGCTCTGGAACTCCGTCTTCGTGAGGCCCGGACAGAGCGCCGTCACCCGCACGCCACTGCCCCGCGCCTCTTCGTGCAGCGCCTCGGTGAGCGAGGTGACGAACGCCTTGGTGGCCGAGTACACGGCCAGTCCGGGGTTCGGCTGGAAGCTCGCCACGCTGGAGACGTTCAACACGTAGCCGCGACCGCGCACCGACATGTGGCTGAGTGCCGCATGGCTGATCCGCGTGAGTGCCAGCACGTTCAGGCGAATCTCGTTCGACAGACGATCGATGTCCTGGTGCTGCATCGCCCCTGAGGTGCCGAAGCCAGCGTTGTTCACCACCAGGTCGATCGGCGCCTTGGTCACATCGCGCAGCCGCTCCTCCACCCGCACGACACCTTCGAGGGTCTGCAGGTCGGCTGGTAGCACCTCGACGTTTGGGTACTGCTCGGCTAGTTGACGCAGACGATCTTCGCGGCGCGCAACGAGCACCATCTTGATCTTGGCTGTGCCGAGCAAGTGCACCATCTCTTCACCGATCCCGCTGGAAGCGCCCGTGATCAGGGCGCAGGTGAAGGGAAACTTCGCCACGGTTGGTTAGTGGCCGGCCCTGCCCGCTTCCAAACCGCCGGAGGCAGCCAGGCGGGCATGCGCCCTGCGCAATGCAGATTCCACCGAGGCGTCGTTGCCTTGCCGCAATGCCTCTTCGGCACGCTCCTTGGCCGCACGAGCACGAGCGATGTCGATGCTCTCGGCCAACTCGGCGGTGTCCGAGAGGATCGTGACGTGATCGGGGGCCACTTCGACGAACCCACCGTGCACGGCGAGGTCTTGCACCTTGCCATCCACGAGGTAGATCCGCGTGTGACCTTCCACGAGCGCGCCGAGGAAGGGGATGTGTCCGCGCAGGAAGGCGATCTCTCCACCCTCCATCGTGCGCGTGATCACCTGAGTGGCTTCGCCCGAGAACAACACGCGCTCCGGCGACACCACCTCCACCTTCATCGCATCCGCCATGGTTATGCGTTCTCCTGGAGGGCCTTGGCCTTGGCGAGCACCTGCTCGACGCCACCTACGTTGAGGAACGCCTGCTCCGGCACGTCGTCCAAGTCACCCTTGATGATGGCTTCGAAGCTCTCCACCGTCTCGTTGGTCTTGACGTATTCGCCCTTGATTCCGGTGAACACCTCGGCCACGAAGAACGGTTGTGACAAGAAGCGCTGCACCTTGCGGGCACGAGCCACGGTGAGACGGTCCTCTTCGGAGAGTTCGTCCAGACCGAGGATCGCGATGATGTCCTGCAGTTCCTTGTAGCGCTGCAGGATTTCCTGCACGCGACGAGCCACGTTGTAGTGACGATCGCCCACCACTTCCGGCGAAAGGATCGTCGACGTGGATGCCAACGGGTCCACCGCGGGGTAGATACCGAGCGAGGCGATCTGACGCGACAACTCGGTGGTGGCATCCAAGAAGGTGAACGTGGTGAACGGAGCCGGGTCGGTGTAGTCGTCCGCCGGCACGTACACGGCCTGCAGCGAGGTGATCGAACGGCCGCGCGTCGAGGTGATGCGCTCCTGCAACTGACCCATCTCGTCGGCGAGCGTCGGCTGGTAACCCACGGCCGACGGCATGCGGCCGAGCAGCGTGGACACTTCCGAACCCGCCTGCACGAAGCGGAAGATGTTGTCGACGAACAACAACACGTCCTGGTTCTTCACGTCGCGGAAGTACTCGGCCATGGTG
>JBJTFU010000090.1:0-3448 GCA_046093585.1 Ilumatobacteraceae bacterium
CTGGGAGGCCTTGTTGATGGTCAGCGTCCCGTTGACGAAGGTGATCGTGTAGTTCGCATTCGCAAGCGTCCCGCGCGAGATTGTGTAGGTCCCGGCGGTCGTTCCTGCGGTGCGCACGAGGGTGCCCGACAAGGTGTCAGATCCGACGATCGAGCCGGCAGGCGTCGAATAGGTCAGGGTCGGCTCTGCATCGCCATAGGTGATGATCTTGTCGTCTGCGGTCACCGTGATCGGCTTCGCCGTGATCGTGAGGTCGGCCGGCACGAAGGTGATCGCATAGTTCGCATTCGCAAGCGTGCCGATCGTCGTTGCATACGTTCCGACCGAAGTTCCGGTGGCTCGTGACAGCGCACCCGACAACGAGTCCGAGCCGACCAGCGAGCCACTCGTCACCGACCACGTGAAGATCGGGTCCGATTCGCCGTAAACCTTGGACTTGGCGTCGGCCGTCACCGTGATCGGCTTGGTCGAGATGGTGAGCGTGCCATCGACGAAGGTGATCGCATAGTTCGAATTCGCGAGCGTGCCGCGTGTGATCGCATAGGTCCCGGCATCGTCGCCGGATGCGCGGGTCAATGACCCCGACAAGTTGTCGGAGCCGACGAGCGAACCAGTCGTCACCGACCACGTGAGGCTCGGGTCGCTCTCCCCGTACACCTTGGTCCGGTCCGTCGCCGTCACGGTGATCGGGCGAGTCGTGATGGTGAAGTTCGCCGCGGTGTAGCTGATGTCGTAGTTCGAGTTTGCGAGCGACCCCTGCGAGACGACGTAGGTGCCAACCGACTCCCCCGAGACACGCGAGAGGTTCCCTGAGAGCGAGTCTCCGGAGACGATGGATCCTGTCGTCACCGACCAGGTGAGGCTCGGATCGCTGTCGCCGTATTGCTTCGACAACGTGTCTGCCGTGACCGTGATCGGGCGCTGCGTGATCGACATCTGGGCACCGACGTAGGTGATGTCGTAGTTGGTGTTGTCGAGCGTGCCTCGGGTGATCGCATACGTCCCGACGTTCGTGCCAGACACCCTCGTGAGTCCACCCGACAGCGTGTCGGAGCCGACCAGCGAACCGGTCGTCACTGACCACGTGAAGCTCGGGTCACTGTCGCCGTACTGCTTGGTCTTGGTCGCCGCAGTCACGGTGATCGGTCGCTGCGTGATGGTCAGGTCGGCAGGGACGAAGGTGATTGCATACTTCGAATTCGTGAGGTTGCCGATCGACATCGCATACGAACCGACGTCCTCGCCCGTTGCCCTGGACAGGGCGCCCGCCAACGAGTCCCCCGCCACGAGGGATCCAGACGTGATCGAGTATCCAAACGCCGAGTCGCTCGCACCATATTGCTTCGATGCTGCAGTTGCGGTGATCGTGATCGGGCGCTGAGCGATCGTGATCGACACCGTCTGATCCGTCGCAGCCTCGTAGTTCGTGTTCCCCGCCTGGACGGCCGTGAGCGTGCACGTCCCGTTCGCGACCATCGTCAAGGTCGTCCCCGACACCGTGCACACCCCGGTCGTCGAAGACGTAATGGTGACGGACAAGCTGGACGACGCCGAGGCCGACAGCGACACCGTCGAGCCCGAATACGTCTGGTTTCCCGGCGAGGTGAACGTGATGGACTGAGGCGCCTTCGCCACCGTCGCGGTCATCGAAATCGTGTTCGTCGCATAATTGGTCGCATCCGTCGGGGTGAACGTCGCGGTAATCGTCGCCGTACCTGGCGCCACGACGGTGGCCACCGAACCGGTGACGCTCATGACCGAGACGTCGGATGAGGCATAGGAGAACGAACCGGCGACGGAGGCGGTCGGCGCAGTGAACCCGAACGCTGCGTCGCCATACGTCTTGGACACGTTCGCAAACGACGACAGCACCGGTGTCGCCTGGCCGACCGACACCACGTACGTTGACGTCGCAGCATTGAACTTGCCCGTGTCCGTCGGCGTGAACGTTGCCGTGATCGTCGCCGAACCGGATCCCGTGATGGTGACTGCACCCGACGACGAATTCACCGTCGCCACGGAAGTGTTCGACGACGAATACCCGATCGAACCCGCCACCGACGAGCCCTCGAACGTCACGCCTGGAGCACTCGGCGTGAACGACGAATCCCCATAGGTCTTCGACTGCCCCGTCATCGACGCGACCGTCGGCGTCGCCTTCGACACCGTGATCGAATTCGTCACCGACGTGGCTGCGTTGTAGTTGTCGTTACCGGCCTGCGCGGACGTCAGCGTGCAGGTTCCCGACGACACGAGCGTCAACGTGGTTCCCGACACCGTGCACACGCCCGTCGTCGACGACGTGATCGTCGGCGTCAACCCCGACGACGCCGACGTCGTGAGCGAAATCGTCGACGCCGAATATGTCTGATTTCCCGGTGACGTGAAGGAGATCGTTTGCGCCGCCTTCGCCACCGTCACCACATAGGTCGTTGTTGCCGTGTTGACCTTGCCGGTGTCGGTCGGCGTGAACGTTGCGGTGATCGTCGCCGAACCTCCGCCCGCGACCACCACCGCACCGGTCGACGCATTCACCGTCGCAACGGAGGTGTTCGACGACGCATACGCAGTGGATCCCGCGACGGACGACGACTCGAAGGTCGCCGTTGGTGCGGTTGGGGTGAACGACGAATCCCCATAGGTCTTCGACTGGGCGGACATCGACGACACCGTTGGCGTCGCCTTCGCCACCGTGATCGACTGGTCCACCGACGTCGCCGCGTTGTAGTTGTCATTTCCGGCCTGCGCGGACGTGAGCGTGCACGTACCAGACGACACCAGCGTCAACGTCGTCCCCGACACCGTGCAGACGCCCGTCGTCGACGACGTGATCGTCGGCGTCAAACCCGACGACGCTGACGTCGTCAGCGAAATCGTCGATGCCGAATACGTCTGATCGCCAGGCGAGGTGAAGCTCACCGTCTGGGAAGCCTTTGCCACCGTCGCGGTCATCGTGATCGTATTCGTTGCGTAGTTCGTGGCATCGGTGGGCGTGAACGTTGCCGTGATGGTCGACGTACCCGCCCCTGCGACCGTTGCGACCGACCCGGTGATGCTCAGGACCGACGTGTTCGACGATGCGTAGGCAAACGATCCAGCCACAGACGCGCTCGGTGCAGTGAGCCCGAACGCGGACTCACCGTAGGTCTTTGACACGTTGGCGAACGACGACAAGGTCGGCGTCGCCTGGCCAACCGTGAGGGTCGCCGTGATGGTTGAGGTGTTGTACTTGCCGGTGTCGCTCGGCGTGAGCGTCGCCGTGATGGTCGACGATCCCGCGCCGACGACGGTGACGGTCGAGCCAGAAATCGTCGCCACCGACGTGTTCGACGAGGCGTAGCCGATGGTTCCTGCCACGGATGCCGTCGGCGCAGTCAAACTGAAGGCCACGTCGCCGAAGGTCTTCGTCACGTTGCCGAACGAGCTCAGCGAGGTGTTCGCCTTGGAC
>JBJTFU010000091.1:0-10990 GCA_046093585.1 Ilumatobacteraceae bacterium
AGGTGGTCGTCCAAGAGCAACGCGACATGACGCGCGAAGTCGGTGACGTCGCGGTTCGGGATGAGGAAGCCAGTGCGTGCGTGCTCGACGAGGTTGAGCAGCCCACCAACGGCGTTCGCCACCACGGGCGTTCCACATGCAGCCGCCTCGAGCGCAACGAGCCCAAAGCTCTCGCTGCGCGACGGCACCACCACCACGTCTGCCGCACGGTAGTAAGTGGACAGGATGTGGTGTGGTTGCGGCGGATGGAATTCGACCCGACCTGCCAGACCGAGCGAATCGATGAGTCCGTGCACCCGAGCCAACTCGGAGGAGCCCTCTGCTCCGCTTGCACCTCCCACGACGACGAGTCGGGCGTCGCTTCGACCGAGTTCTGCGAGCGTGCGAACGGCGACGTCCAAACCCTTCAGCGGTTGGATCCGTCCGACGAAGAGCAGGATCGGGTGGTTTCCGAAGCCGAGCGCCATGCGAGCGCCCCGCTGATCGCCGGGCGAGAAGAACGCGCGCTCCACTCCCGGTGCCACCACGTCGATCGCCCCGGGTGCCCTGCCGTACAGCGACTGGAACTGCTGTTGTTCCTGCTCACAACTGACGAAGATCGAGTCCGCACAACCGATCACTTCCAGCTCGGCGGCTTCGCGTTCCTTCGATTCGTGGTCGCCACCCGCACTCTTCACTCGAGCAAAGGTGTGGAACGTGGTGACGAGCGGCAAGTTCAGTTCGTGCTTCAGTCGGTGCCCTGCAAGACCGGACAACCAGTAGTTCGCGTGCACCACGTCGGTGCCGCCGTTCTTGGTGATGTGCCGCGCCACGTTGTCGGTGAACTCATCGACTACGCCAATGAGACCCTCCTTCGGCAGGTCCAGCGGCCCGGCAGGTACGTGCACGACACGGTGATTCGGCTCGATCTGCACTTCGCGAGGCAGGTCGTCCCGCCACCTACGCGTATATGTGGTGCACTGAACGCCGAGGTTGGCGAGCGACGATACGAGCTCGCGCACGTACACGTTCATGCCGCCACCGTCACCGACGCCGGCTTGGGCCAACGGGGAGGTGTGCATGGACAGCACGGCAACGCGTTGCATCACCATTGCAACCTATCTACGGCTCGTGTTATTCCGAACGGCCCGTCCTGCAAGCAGGGCAGGCTCCCCGTGTAGGGGTCAGTCGTCGAGCAGGGCGTCGACGCTGGCGCCACCCGACTTGTATCGGCTCACCAACTCGGCAGTGAGCCCATCGATGCGCTCGAACAACGACCTTCGTTCGTTCGAGCACTCACGTTCGAATTCGCCGAGCCGATCGATCGCACGATCCAACGAGTCGACGTCGAGCGCACCGAGTGCGCCGAAGCCGACCTCGTCACACAGTGCATCGAGCTGCCCGACCAACGGGTGATCGAGCGGAACGGCCGTGTCTCGAGGTGGGCGGGACGACCCACCACCGTGTTCCTGACCGAACAGTGCCGCCAGGTCGGTGGTCACATCCACGCTCGGTCGGTTTTCTGCGCGGCGAGTCCGTTCGTCACGAGCCAAGTCCAATCGACCTTGAGCGACACGGCGGACGAAGGAGACGGCGTCTTCCTGCGCTTGTAGTCGCGTCCGTTCGGCGCGCAACTCCTCCACGCTCATGTGCAGGGGGTCGGTCACCGCTCGCCTCCCGACACGGGGGGCAGGATTGCCACCTCGTCGTCGTCGCCGATTCGCGCACCCAAATCGGCGGATTCGCCGTTCACCCACACCTTGCACGTCGGCAAGACGGCGGCAAAGTTGGTGCCGAACTTGCTCTTGGCCGCCTCCAGAACTTCGCTCACGGTCGTTCCCTCCACCGTCTCATGCGACGTGCCCGCTGCTTCGCGTGCAGATGCGAACAGACGAAGTCGAGCCACGAAGCCATCGTACATTTGGCACTACCCTGCGTTGCCGTGAATCGTCGCGAGGTGGTGAGTTCGTTGTTGGTCTTGCGACACGGACAATCCTTGTGGAACGTCCACGAGCGCTGGCAGGGCCGGGCCGACATTCCACTCAGCGAAGAAGGCGTACGCCAAGCGGCCCTCGCAGCCAATGCGCTCGGTTCGTTCGAACTCGTCGCGGCGAGTCACCTCGAACGCGCCCGACACACGGCCACGATCATCGCCGAACACCTCGGCATCGGTCCCGTGGAAGTGGACGAGCGCCTGCAAGAGACGCACGTCGGTCCGTGGGAGGGCCTCACCCGCACCGAAATCGAAGAGCGTTGGCCCGGTTATCTTCAGGAACGAAGGAAACCTGAGGGTTTCGAGAGCGACGAGAACATCGTCGAGCGGATGACCGAGGCGTTCCTCGACATCGGTGGTCGCTGCAAGAACGGCACGGCGTTGATCGTCAGCCACTCCGGCGTGATCCGCACTTTGCGCCACGTCCTGAACGTGGACAACCCCCGCCTGCCGAACCTCGGAGGCTCGTGGTTCCATGTGCTCGCCGACGGTTCGATCCAACCCGGCGACGTCGTCTCGGTGCTCGACCACACCACCGATCCGGATTCTCTCTAGTCCCCATGGTCATTGGTCGACTTCTAGACGACTCGTTCGTCGGTGAGATCAAGCGCAACATCACCATCGTCACGATTGCGCGCCTGGTGGCGAATGCCTGTTACCGGTTCGCTCCTCCGTTCCTCGCGATCATCGTCACGGATCTCGATGTCACACTCTCCCAAGCCGGGTTTGCCATCTTCCTCTCCGAGCTCACGGGTCTGCTCTCACCGATGGTCGGTCGACTCACCGAGCGCGTGTCGCACCGCGCGAGCATGGTGATCGGGCTCGTCGGTACCGGAGTCGGATGCGCGATCGCCGCCGTTGCTCCCTCGCTGACGTGGTTCGCCATTGGTATCACCGTCCTCGTCTTCACGAAGCAAGCATTCGACATCGGACTCGGGGCCTGGATCGCCGACCATGTTCCCTATGCGCAGCGCGGTCGCATCACCGGCCTCACGGAGATGTCGTGGGCCCTCGGATTGTTGGTCGGCGTCTCGGTGCTCGGAGTCGTCACTGCACTCGCCAGTTGGCGCGTCGCCTATCTCGTGGCCGTCGCCATGGTGGTCGTCCTCACCATCGGTATCGCCAGACGCGTCACCGACGAGTCGAAGGTTCGCGTGCACCACGAACGATCCGGCGCCGCCATTCGCGGGCGTGGTTGGCTCGTCGTCCTCGCCATGTTCTGCATCATGTCTGCCGCGCAGAACCTCTTCGTCACGTTCGGTTCGTGGCTGAGTGACGACTTCGGCTTCGATGCCGCAGGGCTGACGGTCGTCGGCTTCGCACTCGGAGCGGTCGAGCTCCTGTCGTCGACAGGCAGCGCGTCCCGCACCGATCGCTGGGGCAAGGAGCGCAGCATTGCGCTCGGCGCATTCCTGATCGTCCCCGGTGGGATCCTGCTCGCCGCTGGTGCGGACGCGCTCTTCGTCGGTCTACTCGGAATCGCCATCTATCTCCTCGGCTTCGAGTTCTCCGTGGTCAGCCTGTTGCCCGTCGCTTCCACGATCGTGCCGAACAATCCGGCGGTGGGGTTCGGGTGGGTACTCGGTGCGGGAGCACTCGGCCGAGCGTTGATGTCACTCGTCTCCACACGGGTGTACGAAGATCACGGAATCCGCGTCGCTGCACTCCTCGGTCCGGTGCTCGCGCTCGTCGCCGTCGCGCTGATCCTCCAACACGGACGACTCGCCGACAACGAGATCTCAGCCGCGAAATAGGTTCGTGATCGGCATACGCCGATCCTTGCCGAATGCCTTCGTCGAGACACGTACACCTGGCGGAGCTTGTCGCCGTTTGTATTCGCTCGCGTCCACCAGTCGTGCAATCCGGCGCACCAGTTGCTCGTCGTGCCCCTTGGCCACGATCTCTTGGATCGTCAGGTCGTCGTCCACGTACATCGTCAGGATCGGATCGAGCACGTCATAGGGCGGCAGCGACTGGTCGTCGCGCTGGTCCGGCCGCAACTCCGCCGACGGAGGCTTGGTGATCGTCGATGCAGGGATCACCTCACGACCAGCACGTTCGTTGATCCGCTCGCACAGTCGGTACACGGTCGTCTTGAACACGTCCTTGATCACCGCGAATGCGCCCACCGAGTCGCCGTACAAGGTGAAGTACCCCACGGCGACTTCACTCTTGTTGCCGGTGGTCAACACCATCCAGCCGAACTTGTTGGACAGTGCCATCAAGGTCGTTCCCCGCACTCGACTCTGCAGGTTCTCCTCGGTCAGATCTTGCGGTCGATCACCGAACATCCCTCGAGTCATCCGCAAGTAGGCATCGAAAGCCGGCTCGATCTCGATCACGTCGAGTGAGATCCCGAGGTTGCGGGCGAGGTCCGCCGCATCGTCGCGCGAACCTTGGCTCGAATAACGAGACGGCATGGAGATGCCGTGCACGTGTTCGGAACCGAGCGCCTCGACCGCGATCGCGGCGACGAGCGCCGAGTCGATGCCACCGGAAAGCCCGATCACCACGTCGGTGAAACCGTTCTTCGACGCGTAGTCCCGGGTACCGAGCACCAACGCGCGATGGATCTCATCCACCTCGTCCAGTACCGGTTCGACTCTCGTCGCAGGAATCGCCGGTCGCCCACTGCCTGCATCGGATACGTGCACCACGTCGCCGTCAATCGACTTCTCGTGAGCAGCGATGTCGACGACGAGGAAATCCTCCTCGAACTGGCGCATCCGTGCGAGGAGCGCGCCATCACGGGAGACGACCATGCTCCCCCCGTCGAAGACGAGCTCGTCCTGACCACACACTTGATTCACGTACACCACTGCGCAGTCGTTGTCGCGAGCACGCTCGATGATCAGATTCTCTCGTTCGCCCATCCGACCGCGATGGAACGGCGATCCGTTGATGTTCAGCATCAACGCGGCGCCGGCACGGGCTTGGGCCTGCACCGGACCGTCGGCGAACCAGATGTCCTCACAAATCGTGAGGCCACACGTCACCCCGCCGATGCGAAACAGCGAGTGCGACTCGCCCGGCTGGAAGTACCGCTCCTCGTCGAACACCCGGTAGTTCGGCAACAAATGCTTGCGGTAGGTGCCGACCACCTTGCCCCCCGCGCACACGGCGGCTGCGTTGTACAGGCGGTCCTGTTCACGGTCGACGAAGCCGACCACCGCCGCGCACCTACCGGTGGACGCAGCAAATTGCTCGAGTAGCCGCAGGTTCTCCGTCACGAATCCCGACTTCAGCACGAGGTCTTCGGGTGGATAACCCGTGATCGACAACTCGCCGAACACGACCACGTCTGCATGCTCGCGAGCAGCCCGCTCGTAGGAGTCGGTCAGCGCTCGTACATTGCCCGTCAAATCGCCCACCGTGGGGTTCAGTTGGGCGAGGGCGACTCGCAGCGTCGTCACGCGGTTCAGGCTACGCCGCTCTCCTCTGGCGAAACTTCACACGCCGTTTACAAACGGGCAACGGCTGGGAAACTGCGCGGTGCAAGACTCGGCACTTCGAAACGATCGGACTCCACGAGGGTCCACTGCTCACGAGAGGAACACCATGCCGTATCAGGCCGAATACATCTGGATCGACGGACATCAACCCACCCCCATGCTGCGCTCCAAGACGAAGATCTTGAAGGACAGCGTGAAGACCCCGCCGATCTGGGGATTCGACGGCTCCTCCACCGAGCAGGCCACGGGTGACAAGTCAGACTGCATGCTCAAGCCCGTGTTCACCTGCAAGGACCCGCTCCGCGGTGGCAAGAACATCCTCGTGCTATGTGAAGTGATGCTCACCACGACGGGTGCCCCGCACCAAACCAATACGCGCGCTGCACTCGTGGAGACCGCCAAGAAGTTCGCCGCCAACGAGATGATCTTCGGTATCGAGCAGGAATACACCTTCATGCGCTTGAACGGTCGACCGCTCGGATTCCCCGAGGAGAGTGGTGAACCCGCTCCCCAGGGCCCGTACTACTGCGGCGTCGGTGCAGGTCGCGTGATGGGTCGCGAGATCATCGAAGAACACACGTTGGCGTGCATCGAAGCAGGACTGCTGATCGAAGGCACCAACGCCGAAGTGATGCCCGGTCAGTGGGAGTACCAGATCGGTGCGGCCGACGCGATCACGGTGAGCGACCACCTCACCGTCGCTCGTTGGTTGATGGACCGCATCGCCGAGGACTTCGACGTCGTCGTGTCGCTCGCCGCCAAGCCGCAGAAGGGCGACTGGAACGGCGCTGGTGCACACACCAACTTCTCCACCAAGGCGATGCGTCAGGGTTACGACGCGATCGAGGCGGCGTGCGATGCACTGAGCAAGAGGGTGAACGAGCACGTCAACAACTACGGTCACGACATTCAGAGCCGCCTCACCGGCAAGCACGAGACCGCCCCGTGGAACCAGTTCAGCTTCGGCGTCTCACACCGCGGCGCGTCGGTACGTATCCCGTGGTCGGTGGCCCGCGACAAGAAGGGTTACGCGTATGATCTTAGTACGAAAGACTACTGCGATCCCTACAACGTGACCCGCCAGCTGCTCGACACCGTTTGCTCCAACGAGAAGATCCCTGCCAAGTCGGCAGGCAAAGGCAAGGCGGCAGGCAAAGGCAAGAAGGCGCCGAGCAAGAAGAAGAAGTAGTGCGAGCGGCGGTCGGTGCCTCAGTGTGCCGACCGCCCCGCCACTCGGCACACTGAGGGGGTGAGTTCGATGCAGGATCACCGTCGCGATTACGTGCTCCGCACGATCGAGGAGCGCGGTATTCGGCTCGTTCGTCTGTGGTTCACCGACGTGCTCGGCAACCTGAAGTCGTTCGCCATATCCCCCGCCGAAATGGAGAACGCCCTCAACGACGGCATGTCGTTCGACGGATCGTCGATCGACGGTTACAGCCGCATCCAAGAGAGCGACGTGCTCGCGATCCCCGACGTCAACACCTTCGAGGTGTTGCCCTGGGTCGACGGCAAGAGTGCCGAAGCTCGTGTCTTCTGTGACATCGCCAATCTCGACGGCACGGCGTTCGATGGCGACCCACGGCAAGTGCTCCGCCGCAATCTCCGAGTCGCGCGGGACAAAGGGTTTGCCTTCTACGTGGCTCCCGACATCGAGTACTTCTACTTCGCTCCTCCGCAGGATGGATCCAAGCCGGTTCCACTCGATCGAGGAGGATTCTTCGACCTCACGAGCACCGACGTCGCCAGCTCGCTGCGCAAGGAGACCATTCGCACTCTCGAGACGATGAGCATGCCTGTCGACTACTCGTTCCACGAGGACGCCCCGCGCCAGCACGAGATCGACCTGCGTCACACCGACGCCCTGACGATGGCCGACAGCGTGATGACCTTCCGTTTCGTGGTGCGCGAGATCGCCGCGATGCACGGTGTGCACGCCACCTTCATGCCCAAGCCACTCGAGTCCATTCAGGGCTCCGGCATGCACCTCCACCTCAGCCTCTTCGAAGGCGAGGACAACGCGTTCCACGACGCGAGAGACGGATACAGCCTCTCGGACACCGCAAAGAAGTTCATGGCTGGTCTGCTCGTCCACGCGAGCGAGATCACGGCGATCACCAACCAGACGATCAACTCCTACAAGCGCTTGGTCCCCGGCTTCGAGGCACCCGTGCACGTGTCCTGGGCACGCAACAATCGCAGTGGACTGATCCGCGTGCCCGTGCCGAAGCGAGCCAACCCCCTCGCCACTCGCATCGAGTACCGCTCGCCCGATCCCGTGTGCAACCCGTACCTCGCTTTCTCGGCGATCCTCGCCGCCGGACTGCGCGGTATCGAACAGAACTACGAACTGCCCCTCGAAGCAGATTCCAACCTCTTCGAGATGGACGACGCAGCGCTCGACAAGCTCGGCGTGCAACAACTCCCGCAGTCACTGGCGGATGCCCTGAAGTTGATGGAGGGGTCGCAACTGGTGGCTGAGACGCTCGGCGACCACATTTTCGAATGGTTCCTCCGCAACAAGCGCGCAGAGTGGCGCGGATACAAGACGCACATCAGCCAGTTCGAGACCGACCGGTACCTCAAGTCGCTATGACCGTGTACAAGGAGCCCGGCCCCGCATTGAAGATGCTGGCCGTGTTCCCCGCGCCCGCGCCGATCGAACTCGCCCGCACGCTCGACCTCGCCGGCTACCGCTGGAAGGCGTTCTCGACGGGCGAAGAGGCGTGGCGCAACGAGCCCGAGGGTGGCTGGTCCGGCGCGGTGGTGATGTGCGACGACGATCCAGAGGGAGCATGGGCGATGTGCCGCGCCTTACGGCGCCGGGACGTTCCCGTCTCGCGACTGCTCCTCCTCGTGACGGGAGCACAACTCGGCGACCTCGAATTGCGTGACGAGTTGTACGACGACTTCTGCCTCACGCCGTTTCACCCTCGCGAACTCGAAGCTCGTCTCACGCACCTCTTCTGGCGCGAATTGAAGGGCAGCCGCGAGTCGCTGGTCGAGTACGACCGACTCGTGCTCAACCTCGAGACCTACCTGGGGAGCGTGGCCGGTCAGGCCCTCGACCTCACGGACATGGAATACGAGTTGCTCAAGTTCCTCGCCCAGAACCCGGGTCGCGTGTTCTCCCGCGAGACCCTCCTCTCCCGCGTGTGGGGGTACGAGTACTTCGGCGGCGCGCGAACGGTGGACGTCCACATCCGACGCCTGCGCGCCAAACTCGGCGAAGAGAACGCGTTCCTGATTCAGACGGTGCGCAGCGTCGGCTACCGGTTCGGCCAAGCGGGCTGGTCGGCGTAACCGACCGAGTCCGGAACGGTCAGAACGTCGACGCGAGCGTCGCCACGCCGATCGCGAGAAAGACGACGGCCGCAACACGGCGAATCATTCGCATCGGCAATCGGGCGGCGAGCCACGCACCCGCCACGACCGCGAGTCCCGACACGGAGACGAGTGCCGCTCCCGCACCGACTGCGACTGCAATCGGATCGTCGAAGCGGGCGGCAAAGCCGGCCGTCGCCAACTGCGTGAGGTCGGCGAACTCCGCCATCAAGATGACGGTCGCACATGTCCAGGCAATTCGGACGGCACTCGTCGTCGCCGGTGCACTCACTTCGTCGTGCTCCTCCTCCCCGCTTCGCAACATCACCATGCCACCGACCACGAAGAGCAGTCCGACCACCAGTTGCACGGGTGTGGCGGGCAGCCTGCTGAGCGCCGAGCCGAGAGTGACGGCAAGGCCCACGTGCACGAGGTAACCCGCTGAGACACCGATCCACGTGGGCAAGCGACGGCGAAATCGCGTCGACAACATCAGCGTGGCGAGCATCGTCTTGTCGGGCAGTTCGGCGAGGAAGATCGCGCCGAAAACGACGAGTGAGTTGCCGACGTTCATGATGCGAGATTGCTACGCGATGAAATTCTGCATCCGCCGCGCCAGGCGGTCGTGGCTGCGCAACATCTCATCCACCCGCGGCGATACCAGCTCGCCGTTGCGAACGATCGGTCTGCCGTTGACCACCACATATGTGGCAGATACCGGTCCACAACGCAACCATGCCTCGATCGGATCGGCGATGGCTCCCGCGAACCTCGGCCCCTGCAACGACCACACGGCCACGTCGCCCACCGCACCGATCGACAGTTCGCCGATCTCGCCGATACGTCCGAGACACCCCGCTCCACCGCGAGTGGCGATCTCGAGCGCCATGCGTGCACTGCCGGCGCTCGCCCCGTCGCGCAACTTCGCCAACAACATCGCCTGCCGCGCCTCGAGCCACAACGACGCAGAGTCGGCCGAGGACGACCCGTCCACACCCAGACCCACGTGCACCCCCGCGCGCCGCAAGGCCACCACCGGCGAGATTCCTGAGGCGAGGATCAGGTTGCTGCTCGGACAATGTGCCGCACCGATGCCCGCCTCACCGAGTCGACGCACCTCGTCGTCGTTCGGCATCACGCAATGCGCCACCCACGTGCGATCGGTGCACCAGCCCACCTCCTCCAGGTACTGAGTGGGGCGACAGCCGAAGGTGGCCACCGAGTAGTCGTCGTCTTCACTGTTCTCGGCGAAGTGGGTGTGTAGTCGTACGTCCAACTTCTCGGCCAACTCTGCCGACTCGATCATCAGCTTCTTCGTCACGCTGAACGGTGAACACGGCGCCAAGGCGACACGCACCATCGCCCCGTGACTGCGATCGTGATGGCGCTGCACCGCCGCCTCCGACTCGGAGAGGATGACGTCGTGGTCCTGCACCACGTTGTCGGGCGGCAACCCTCCGTCCTTCACGGAGAGCGACATCGAACCTCGCGTCGGGTGGAAACGCATCCCGAGATCCTTCGCGGCCTCGATCTCTGCGGTCAGCAAATCGCCTGCGCCGACGGGATGCACGTACAGATGGTCGGTCGATGTGGTGCAACCGGACAGCGCGAGTTCGGCGAGGCCGACCCACGCGGACACGTGTGCCGACTCCTCGTCGAGGGTGCTCCACAGCGGATACAGCGACTGCAGCCACCCGAACAACGGGGCCGTCGTCATCGGGGGATACGCACGAGTGAGGTTTTGGTACAGGTGGTGATGGGTGTTGATCAGGCCGGGCGTCACCAGACACCCGCGCGCATCGATCACCTCACGGGCGGATGGCTCGCTCCCACTCGTACCGATGGCGCTGATCTTCGAGTTGGTGATGGCCACCCACCCGCCGACGATTTCACGGCGCTCGTCGTCCATCGTGGCGACGACGAGGGCGTCGCGGATGAGGAGATCGACCAAGGCGCTCAGTCGTTGAGTTGCACGAGCTCACTGCCCGCGTGACGAACGTCGGCGTCCTTGTTCAGGAAGAACCCGAGGATCGCTGCGAGCACTGCGGTTCCCAGACCCACCACGATCGGGAATCCGAGCAGAACGAGCACGAGAATCACTGCGCCAGCCATATTCCTACCGTACTGGCTTGAAGGCCCACGCCTCGATCTCCACCGCACCACCGAAGGGCAGTGCGGCCACACCGATTGTCGAGCGGGCCGGACGCGAGCCACCGAAACCGGCCACGTAGGCCTCGTTGAA
>JBJTFU010000092.1:0-22481 GCA_046093585.1 Ilumatobacteraceae bacterium
AGGCGGCGCGGAGCCGGGCGTACGAGTCGGCCAAGGGATGGCTGATCGCCTGGTTCGCTCCGATCGCACGACCGAACACTTCGCGCTCCTTGGCGTAGCGAACGGCTGCGCGCAGCGCGGCCTCACCGGTTCCGATCGCCGTGGCCGCCAACAAGATTCGCTCCGGATTGAGACCCGACAGAATGTGATAAAAACCGCGTCCCTCTTCGCCGACCATTCGCCAGTCGGCGACGGGGAGACCGTCGTAGAACGTCTCACAACTGGCCACCGCGTTACGGCCAACCTTCTTGATCGGTCGGATCGTGACGTGCTTGGGGTCGAGATCGGCAAGGAACAGCGTGAGGCCACCGAATCGATCCTTCGGGTCGGTCCCCGTTCGCACCAGCAGGAGCACCACTTCGGACTCGAGGGCCTTCGACGTCCAGATCTTCTGTCCGTCGATCACCCAAGAATCTGCATCGACTCGCGTCGCTTTCGTCGCGATCCGACTGGTGTCCGTTCCGGCATTGGGCTCGGTGACACCGAAGGCGACGTGCAGGTCCCCCTGCACTGCCCGCGGTAGGTAAGCCTCCTTCAACCGCTGGCTGCCGAACTTGACGACGGGTTGCAGACCGAACACGGTCAAGTGCATCGCAGTACAGCCGTTCATCGCCGCGCCGGAAGCAGCGATTTCGCGCATCATCACCGCCGATTCGGCGATTCCGCGATTGCCTCCGCCGAACTCCTCTGGAAAGGAAAGACCGATCCAGCCGCCCTCAGCCATTGCGGCGTAGAAGTCCCAGGGGAACTCGTGGTTCTCGTCGCACCGTGACCAATAGGTGTCGTCGAATGAACTGCAGCGCTGACGCACCGCCTCGGCGATCAGTTGGTGATCTTCGTTGCCGTAAACCGGCTCGTTCATTATCTTGCCGCCGCTGCCGCCAAGAACGACACTTCAGTGCCGAGCACACCCGACTCGTAGGGAGTCATGTGCGCGGTCTGTGCGATCGTCTTGACCTGAGCATGGGGAAACGCCGCAGACCATTCGAATGCCAAGTCGCTGGGCACGATTCCATCCGTTTCGCCGAACAACACCGTCATCGGAACCGTAGCCAAGCGGTAGGCGCGCTTGGCGATATTGGTGTCCGGCAAAGGGAAGATGAACCGACTGGCCGCTCCCAGCACTTCGACGCGGCGGATCGCCATCAAACCCCGCTCGTACGCATCCGTCGGGGAGGGGTAATGGGTGGTCGCGACAGACCCGGACGGGTCGAGGTACACGAGGTGCATCACGTCCTTGGGCAGGAGCCCGAAGATGTCCGCACCCGGGTAGTCGGAGTTGAAGAAGCCGAACGAGTTGGACAACACCATCCCACGCACCTTCGTCGGCTGCGTGATCGCCATTTCTGCCGCCACCGCACCGCCAAGACAGTGACCAACGAGGACCACCGGTTCGCTCGACAACTGCTCGACTGCCCACCACATGGCGAGGGCCAACTCGGAGATGTCGTCGAAGTGTTCGATGCCCTTGGACAACCCCCATCCCGGAAGGTGCACGGTCGCCACGTCCATGGTCGACATCACCTCCTCGCCGAGCGGGGCGTCGCCGAAGGCACCCCAAGCGGAGTGCAAGAACACGACGAGTGGACCGCCCCGATTCTCGGTTCGATCGACGACGAAACTCAGCCCCGGAAGCGGTCCGTCAATGACCTGTCGGCTCATACGCGAACCTCGCGCTTGACCGAGGTCACCTCCGTGGGGGTGAATCCGGCGATCGGCTTCGGCCACCAGTGGTGCTGGTGGTTGGAGAACACGTCCGACAATCCCGGCATGACCTTCTCGGTGAACAGGTCGATGTTGTACATCGCCAGGTCCTTGGGCATCGAGCCGAGGTGCATGAGCAGCACCCAGTTGCCGATGCTGTTCTCACGGCCTGCTGCCTCGAGACGCTCACGAACCGTGTCCGGGCTTCCGCCGATGATGATGCCCATGTCGACCAACTGTTCCCATGAGTACTTCTGTGCCGCCGCGAACGAGTCGGCGCGGCTCGAGCTGGTTGCACCGGGCTTGGGCAGCACTTCCTTCAGGGATTCCACCGACTTGTAGCCAGGGGCCTCGGTGAACGCCGGGTAGATGTGTGTGCAGCGCTGGAAGAAGTACTGGGCGTGCTTCTCGTACAGCCGCTTGGCTTCCTCATCGGTGTCGCCCACCATCACCACCTGCACCATGCCGGTTCGGTACGGGTTCTGATCCATACCCGCCTTCTCCACACGGTCCCAATACTTGCGGAAGTTGTCCGCTGCGAACTTCGCCCCGAAGTAGGAGAGCAGGAAGAACGGTGAATTGGTCTCGATGGCGAAATCCATCGTCTCCAGCGAACCGCTTCCCGGCGTCCACACGGGCGGGTGCGGATTCTGCAACGGCTTCGGCCACGGGTTGACGTAGCGCAACTTCGTGAACCTGCCGTTGAAGGAGAACACTTCGGGTTCGGTCCACGCGCGCATCACGAGTTCGACGCCTTCACGGTGCTGTTCGCGCATGGTGGCCGGCTTCACGCCGTAGGCGAAGTTGGCATCGGAACTGCTGCCGAGAGGGAACCCTGTGATCAGACGACCACCGCTGATCACGTCGAGCATGGCGAGCTCCTCGGCGACGCGAATCGGGGGGTTGTACAAACAAACCGCGTCGCCCAGAACCAACAACTTCGCATCGGTATCGGTGATCCGTCGCGCCAGTGCGGCACCCATCATGTTGGGACTACACATCAAGCCGTATCCAGAGCTGTGGTGCTCATTCACGCCGATCGCGTCGAAGCCCTTGAATGCCGCGTACTCGAGTTCGTCGAGATAGTCGTTGTACAAACGATGGATGCGCGGGACGTCCTGGAGCGAGGGCGGAATGTCGACCCACACGCTGCGATGATTCGACGAGAAATCATCTGCCAAGCCATCGAATGGCATGAGATGGAAATAGGTGAACTTCATGCTTCCCCCAGACTGACTACTTACCAATGACCTGACTTACCAAAGACCTGACTTACCAAAGACCTGACTCTCGCACTGACCTAACACTTGCTTGGTATTGTAGAAACGCCCACGGCTCAATGCAAGCCCAGCCAGCGACTGTTCCCCCAGACGGGAGGATGATCTAGGCGCCCTCGTCGTTCATCGCCACGATCATGCCCGTCTCGGCTGCCACGTCAGGAATCAGCAGCGGCTGGGTCGAATCGGTGATGCCTGCCCACTGCTCGGCCACCTGCTCGGCCGACATCGTCTCCCGGAAGAACACGCCACGGTTCTGCTCCACGAGCAGCCGGGCGACCCGACCACCGCCGACGATCAGCACCTCGCCCGAAATCGGGCACGACTCGTGGGCGAGGTAGACGACCACCGGTGTCACGAACCCCGGGTCCATCCGCGAAGCCAAGTCGCCGATCAAATTCTCCGTCATCCGGGTCAGCGCTCCTGGCGCGATCGCATTGACCTTGATCCCAGCACGAGCACCCTCGATCGCCAATGTTCTCGTCAGCCCGATGAGCGCGGCCTTAGCCGAACCGTAGTTCGCCTGTCCGAAGTTCCCCAAGTATCCGGCCACCGACGTCGTCATCACGACACGTCCGCCACCCTGCTCCTTCATGTGCGGCCACGCTGCCTGCGTGACGTAGAAACTGCCGAAGAAGTGCACCCGCATCACGCGCTCGACGTCCTCGTTGGTCATCTTGGGAAATGACTTGTCGAGCAGGATGCCTGCATTGTTGACGACCACGTCGACGCGTCCGAACTCCTTCACCGCACGCTCGATCAGTTGTGCCGCCGAGTCGGGCTGGGAGATGTCGCTGAAGTCGGCGATCGCCGTTCCACCACCGTCGTTGATCGACTTGACCAGTTCACTCGCCGGTGACTCCGTGGTCGACTCGCCGTGCAGTCCGGCTCCGACGTCGTTGACGACGACGAGCGCACCTCGTTGCGCAAACTGCAACGCGTGCGAGCGGCCGAGTCCTCTGCCCGCACCAGTGATCACCACTACCTTGCCGTCGAAACCCAGTTCGCTCATTGGACGCCTCCCCACCTGTCGCTTCGCCGCCGCGGGCGTTCGAGAACCTAGCACTTGCTTGCTACCGTAAGAAATGTGGGGAACAAGCACTCGTCGTTGCGACTCGTCAGCCCTGCTGACGCGGTCGCATCGCTGGTGACTGGCGCGCGAATCGTCGCCTCGCCCGGCTGCGGGAGCCCGACCACGCTGCTTGGTGCGCTGAACTCCGCAGCCGATCGACGGCGTGATCTCACCGTCTACTCGGGTCTCCAACTCGTCTACCCCTTTCTCGATGCACTCACCGAACGTCGCCTCCGTCACGTCTCGTGGCATGTGATGCCCGAGATCCGCGGTCTCGTCGACGACGGTGTCGTCGACTACATGCCGACTCGCGCGAGTGAGGTCCCACATCACCTCGCCAGATGGAAGGTGGACACGGCGTTCGTCAGAGTGTCCCCGCCCGACGCGCAGGGATTCGTCAGCCTCGGACCATGTGGTAGTTACCCAATCGAGGCAGTCCAGCAGTGCACGAACGTCGTCGCGGAGATCGATGAACACGTCCCGCGAACCTTCGGCAACCGTTTCCCCGCCGAGCGGATCACGATGGCCGTCGAGTCCGAATCACCCATGCCGCGATACGAATCGGCTCCGCCCACCGACTTGGCGCGCAAGATCGCCGAGTCGGTGGTCGAACTCATCCCATCGGGAGCGACGATCCAGGTCGGAATCGGGGCGATTCCTGAGTCGATCCTCGAGGTACTTGCCGAATCATCCGTCGACGATCTTCGTTTCATCGGTATGGGAACGGACTCGATGGCCACCATCGCCGCACGGGGAAAACTCGCGGAGCGCGAGTCGCCATCGATCGTTGCCGTCGAGTTGATGGGAGGTCCCAGGGTGATGGAATTCGCCAACGAGAACCCGCACGTTCGTGTCGTCTCATCCCGCGAAGGACAGGGCGTGCTGACGTTGTCTCGAATGCACGCCATTCACTCGATCAATTCGGCGATCGAAATCGACCTTTCGGGCCAGGTCAACGCAGAGACGGTCGGCACACGCATCATGAGCGGGGTCGGCGGCAGCCTGGACTTCGTCGAGTCTGCGTACCAATCGGAACTCGGACGTCGGATCACCGTGTTGGCTTCGACCGCCAAGGGTGGCTCCGCTTCGAGCATCGTGCCCACCCTCGGGGTCGGCAGCGCCACGTCCATTCCGCGCAGCCTCGCGGACCTCGTGGTCACCGAATTCGGAGTGGCCGACTTGCGGGGCAAGACAATGGCCGAGCGAGCGACTGAACTCATCGCAGTGAGCCATCCGGATTTCCGCGATCGACTCGAACAGACTAGAACCACACAACAAAGGGGATCACGAACATGACCATCTACGAACGCCGCGGTCGTTTCTACGACGAGATGGAGATCGGTGACATCTTCCGTCACAAGCCGGGACGCACCATCACGGAGGCGGACAACGTCTTGTTCACCACTCTGACCATGAATTCCCAGAGCCTGCACCTCGATGCCGAGGTGGCGGCACAGAGCGAATTCGGCCAGCGCCTCGTGAACAGTCTGATGACCCTGGCCATCATCTGCGGCGTGAGCGTCGGTGACACGACGGAGGGCACGACGATCGCCAATCTCGGATTCGGCGAGATCCTCTTTCCCGCGCCGGTATTCATCGGTGACACGCTCTACTCGGAGACCGAGGTCATCGACAAGCGGCCCTCCAAGTCGCGACCAGGTCAAGGAATCGTGACCCTCGAGCATCGCGGCAAGAACCAAAAAGGAGTGCTGGTGGCCTCCGCGCAGCGAAGTGCACTCGTCAAGTTCAGCCCCGGCGCCACCTCGTGAAACTCGACTTCAGCCTGATCGGCCACACGTCGAGGAAGGCGCTGGAAGATGCGCAACGTGCGGAACGACAGGGCTTCGACGGAGTGTGGGCGACGGAAAGCGTGACGGATGCGTTCCTCCAGTCGATGGCCATCGCGCTGACGACCGACCGCGTGGATATCGGTACTGCGATCGCCGTGGCCTTCGCCCGAAATCCGATGAGCACCGCGTATTGCGCGTGGGACATCGCCAGTGCGAGCAACGGAAGGTTCACCCTCGGCCTCGGTTCTCAAGTCCAGGCGCACATCACCAAGCGTTTCTCCATGCCGTGGAGCAGCCCTGGGTCGCGAATGGAGGACTACATCAAGGCACTCCGCGCGATCTTCCATGCGTGGCGAACTGGTGAGCGCCTGCGGTACGAGGGCGAGCACTACCGCCACACGTTGATGACTCCGGTGTTCACGCCTCCACATCATGAGCATCGGATTCCGATCGCCATTGCCGCGGTTGGCGAGATGATGACGACTCTCGCCGGTCGGTGTTGCGACGGAGTCATCCTGCATGGAATGACCAATCCGGCCTACCTGGACTCTGTCACGCTCCCTGCCCTGCATCGAGGACTGGCAGAGTCGGCCAAGGATCGCGCCGACTTCGAGGTCTCCCTGCCGCTGTTCATGGCGATCGGCGACGACGACGAGACCATCGACCGACAGCGCAATGCGTCCCGCAATCAACTCGCCTTCTACGCGTCGACCCCCGCGTACCGCGGTGTGCTCGAAGCGATCGGGGAGGGCGACCTGCAGGGAAAACTGCACACCATGTCGAAGGATGGGCAGTGGGAGCAGATGGGCCACGAGATCTCCGATGACGTCCTCGACCAACTCATCGTCTCCGGGCGCCCTGAGGAGATGCCGCGTCTGGTCGGACAGCGCTTCGGAACGCGATTCGATCGCGTATCGTCCTACTTCGGCTGGCCGATCGAGGATCCCGAACGGATGCGCGAGATCGTGCAGGCCTTTCACGATCTCGACAAGACAAGTCCGTAGGGGGCGCGGCGATGGAACCTTGGGAAACGTTGTTGTACGGCTACTGCGATTGTGTGGACCGCGCGTCGCTGGATGAGTTCGGGAAACTCTTCACGGATGACGCCAAGATGGACTACGGGTTCGGGCGCGTGTTCACCGGCCGCGACAACATCGTGGGTCTCCTCAGGTCGCGCCTCGGCAACTACAAAGCGACGAGCCATCACTTGAGCAACATCATCGTGGTCGAATCCTCGGCATCGACCATCCGCACGCAGGCCACGATCTATGCGTGGCATGAACTCCTCGACGGCACGCAGGCCGAGGTGTGGGGGCGTTACACGGACCTCCTGCGGAACACGTCCGACGGGTGGAGAATCGCAGAGCACGTGGTGAGAGCAGCAGGTTCACGAGGTTTCGACACGCCGAGCGGTCTCCCCAGTCCCTTCCAACCGTTCGAGAGGAGCGCCTTGTGAACGACTTCGAAACGACCATGAACATCCTGTCTTCGACCCGATCCATCCGTCATTACGAGGACCGACCCGTCGCGCGTGACCTTCTCGAGTCGCTCGTGCGCGCAGGCACCTACGCATCCAATCCCCGCAACACCCAACCGTGGCGCTTCATCGTCGTCGACGACCCGAAGATCATCGACGAACTCGGCGCCTACCTCGTACCCCGCGTCGCCGAGCTCGATCGAATCATTTCGCGAATCGAGGATCCGACCAAGGCCAAGGTCTACAGGTCGGGGGCACACCTGCTGCGCAATTTCGGCAAGTCACCTGCCCTCATTCTGGTCTGCAGCGAGGAGCGAGACTTCGGACCAGGGTTCAACTCCCGGGAAGCCGTGTTGAGCGCCGTCCACGCGGCGGCGCAGAACGTCCTGGTTGCCGCACGCGCGGCTGGTCTTGGTGCGGCGTACACCACCTTCCACATCCATGCCGAGGAAAGTTTCAATCGGCTGCTCAACGTTCCCGCGGACGTGAAGATCGACATCACGATTCCGGTCGGGTACCCGAGCGTCAAGTTCGGTCCCGTCAATCGCAGACCGACCTCAGAGGTGATGCACTGGAATCGACACCCTTAGGGGGCGATTCCGAACACGTCGAACGCGTGCAGCGTGTCGCAATACTCACGCACCTTCGACACCTTGCCCTCGCTCAACTCGAGCACGAAGCAATAACGGTTCTGGTACGTCCGCAACGAACCATCCTTGCGAACCCGCGTTCCGTTGCTCTCCGCCTCGAGAGCGACCGACGACCCGTCACCGAACACTCGCCACGGCCTCAGTGACCAACCTCCGGTGAACGTGCCGCGGAGTTGCGGCAACACGGCAGCACGATCGCGGATCAGGGCGTTGCCAACAAGGAACTTCCGCGGATCGGTCTCGATGGGCGCACTACGAGCGCCACGCGGACGGTCGTGCCCGCCATCCGCCCACCACACCGCATCGCTCGTCGAGACGGACTCCATGGCTGCGGTATCCGCCTGGTCGATCGCCGCGGCGAACGCGAGCGCCTCCTCGACGCCCTCCCCGACGATCTCCGCTGGGGCGGGGGGAATCTCCGAGGCCACACCTCGACGATCCACGTGGCGACCCTCGAAGGTATTCACCGCATGGTGCGTATCGAGGTACTCGCGGACGTGACGGACCTTGCCGCCTGCGATCTCGATCACGAAGGCGTAGCGATTCCGATATTCCCGACCTGAGGCCATCACGCCATTCCCATCGACTTCGATCAGCGTGTATTGACCGGCCCCAAAAGAGTTCCACTCGATCTGCCGCACACCGTTCGGGAATCGGTTACGGATGCCCCGCAACATCTCCACCTTCTCGCCGAGGTTCATCGTTCCGTGCACCGGCCAAGCCCGGAGGGCGCCGGGATCGTGTCCCCTCGCCCCACACGAACGGTCGAGGCCGGAGTCGACCCACCATGATCCGCTCGGATCGATCAAGCGCGCCATCCAGTCCGCGTCGTTCTCGTCGAGAGCGGCGATGAATTCCCTGGCCAACGGATCGGCCGACATCACAGACCCAACTGTTCGCGCAGGACGTGCTTTTGCACCTTCATTCCCGCATTCCTGGGCAAGGAGTCGACGAACATCACTCGGGTCGGCTTCTTGTACGAAGCCAGGAGGCTCTTCGCCCCTTCGATCACTGCATCCTCGGTCAAGTTCTCATCCTTTCGCACGACGACGGCCACGACCGTCTCACCCCAGCGGTCGTCGGCCGTTCCGACCACCGCCACTTCTGCCACGCCCCCCACCTGGAGCAAGGCATTTTCCACCTCGGCGGGATAGATGTTCATGCCACCAGAGATGATCATGTCCTTGGCCCGATCCGTGACATAGACGTAGCCGCCGTCGTCGATTCGTCCGAGATCACCCGTGAAGTATTCGCCGTCGCGCAACACTTCGGCCGTCTTCTCGGGGTTCTTGTAGTAGCCGGAAAACATGGTGTCGCAGCGCGTGACGAGCTCACCCGTCTCCCCGATCGGCAACGGGTTACCGTCACGATCGACGACGCGAACGCTCGCCGTCGCCAGTGGCCTGCCCACGGTGGCGTGGATGTCGTCCGCCTGATGGGCACCGCGCCAATCTGCCCTCGTCGTACCGGTCAGCGGACCGACGGTTTCGGTCATCCCCCACACTTCCACGTACCTGTCTCCGATCAGGTCGGTCAGCGCCTTGGCTTGGACCGGCGAGATGGCCGACGCGGAGTGCAACACCGTCTGCAGGTGATCGAGCACCTGCGGTTGCTTCGAAGCCTCCTGCACGAAGCCCATGACGAGCGGAGTCGGGGCGTACGTGAACGTCGATCGATTGGCAACCATGTGCTCGACCCAGGACTCGATCGTGTACGGAAACAAGAAGTTCACCGTCCCGCCGAGATAGAGATGGGGCAGAATCACACCCCAGATTCCGCTGACGAATGAGAGCGTTCCCGTGAACGCACACCTGCCGTACATCGGCAGTCGATATGCATGGGGAATCAACTTGATGCAACCCACCACCGCGCGATTGGTGACCATGGCGCCCTTGGGGAATCCAGTGGTGCCCGACGTGTACCCCAGGATGGCGAGGTCTTCGGGCCGTCTGTCCACGAGCGCGGGCCGCGCCGAGGCCTTCTCCAACAACTCTTCGTAGTCGAGTGCGCCAGCTGCCCGATTCGGCCCGATGGTGACTATGTGCGACAACGAACCCTTGGACTCCAGACCGTCGACGATCGGCGTGCGGCCATCCGTGTGCACGAGGGCCCGTGCGTCGGCATTGTCGAGGATGTAGTCCACCTCGCGAGACACCAACCGATCGTTGACGTGCACGATCGGAAAACCCCCGAGCGCGCATCCGATGTATGTCTCGAAGGCGGTCACCGTGTCTTCGAGCAGCGCAGCGACATGGTCGCCGGGCTGCAATCCCAGACCTGCCAAAGCATTGGCCAATCGGGACCCACGATCGAGCAGTTGGCGATACGTCCGTGTGCCATCCCTGCCCACCAAGGCCGTGCGGTCGCCGTAGCGCTCACATGCGTTGCGAAGTATCGAACCAAGAGTCTCTGTCACGACGGCCTCCCCCAGCTCAGCCGATCAACACGCGCGCGTACTTCTCGATCTGTTCACGCCACGTTCTGCGCGAGAGTGCAAGACCAAAGTTGAACTCGGTGATGCCTCGGTCTTCGATTCCACGCAGATAGTCGTCCAGTTCGGTCGGATCACCATGATGCGGGATGCCGTTCACGAGACGGAACCCGTCGTCGAGACTCCGACCGACCGCCGCCAACTCTTTACGCAACAACACCAATGCATCGTCGATCTCATCGAGGGTCATCTTCCATCCGTACCAGCCGTCCCCGTGACGTGCCGCACGACGGATGGCCGCAGGCGTGATACCTCCCACGAGAATCGGCGGGTGTGGTCGTTGCACGGGCTTGGGGAACGCGACCACGTCGTCGAAATCGAAGAAGTCGCCGTGGAACGACGAGCGATCCTGGGTCCACAGGGCCTTCATCACGTTGATGTACTCGTCAGCCCGATCTCCACGGCGCTCCCATGGAACGCCACAGGCCTCGTACTCCTCGCGCATCCAACCGATGCCGACGCCGTAATCGAATCGACCTCCCGAGAAGTGGTCCACCGTCACCACGTGTTTCGAGCGAACCACCGGATTGCGCAAGGTTATGACCTCGACCGAAGTTCCGACGCGAATCTCCTTCGTCGCCGCCGCGGCCAATTGACAGACCATGATCGGCTCCATCAACCCCTGGTCTTCGAGCCAGCCGAACTTGCCATCTTCACTGTGGGGATAGCGGGAGTCGATGCGATCGAAGAACATGGCATGATCCGGTGCCCAAAAACTGGCGAAGCCGAGTTCCTCCATGTATTGCGCCGACTCGGCAATGAACTCGGCAGCGCGACCGGGCACTCCGTCCACGGTCAACACGATTCCCCACTTCACTGCATCACCCCCTCCGACAAAGCGACTGTACCCCTACCAAGCGATTGCTACAAACGAAAAGCGGTGGCGGTCGTCGGCCCTCAGATCTTGAAGATCGATCCCTGCCAATAGGGCTCTCGCAGGACACGACGGAGAACCTTGCCCGTCGGATTGAGCGGCAGTGGTTCGTGCCGAACGACCACCTCCCGCGGGCACTTGTAGTGCGCCAACCGTTCGCGGGTGAACTCGATCACGGCGGCGGGATCGACGACCTCGCCGGAATGCGGCACGACGAACGCCAACACCTTCTCGCCCCACTTCTCGTCGGGGACACCGATCACGGCGGCTTCCCGCACCCCCGCCATCGTGCAAATCACGTTCTCCACTTCCGCCGGATAGATGTTCTCGCCACCCGAAATGACCATGTCCTTGATCCGGTCGGTGAGGTAGAGGAAACCGTCCTCGTCAAGGAACCCGGCATCTCCGGTGTACAGCCACCCTTCGTCGTCGACCACACGCGCCGTCTCAGTTGGATTGTCGTAGTACCCCTTCATCACGATCGGACCGCGCACCGCAACCTCCCCTACCTCGCGCACGCCGATCGGTGTTCGCGACTCGGGATCGACGATCCGCAGTTCGACCCACGGAAACGGTCTTCCCACCGAACGCATTCGTTCGGTGCCCGGCCGATGTTCGTCCCACTGCATCGTCGTGATCGTTCCAGTCGACTCGGTGCTCCCGTATGCATGGTGGAATGCACACTGCGGCAAGCGCTCGATCGCCCGGTTCAGCAGGGTTTGCGTGATCGGCGCAACGCCATAGACGACGTTACGCAAACTCGACAGGTTTGCGGTAGCAGCAAGTTCGTGATTGAGCACCATCCCCAACACGGCAGGCACCATCAAAGTGAGGTTCACGCCGTACCGCTCGATCGAGTTCAACACGTCCACCACGTCGAACTCACGCCTGAAGACCACCACCCCGTCGCGCAGCATCGGTAGGAGCACCCAGAGAATTCCGGCTCCATGGAACACCGGATATGGGTTGTACACCACACAGCCCCGTTCGAAATGCCATGAATCCGCCAATGCCTCGGCGATTCCGAACATGTTGCCGTTGGTGAGCATCACTCCCTTCGGCTTTCCCGTCGTTCCGGACGTATACAACTGGTACATCGTGTCGTCGGCCTCGATCGCGAGCATCGGATCCTCGTCGGCATATGGCTCGATGAGGCCCAACCACCCCTCGATCGTCGGCGGCAAGTCGATCACGGTCACACCCATTGCCGCGAGCGAGTCACGATCGAACAGTCGCGCGAGATCCGGATCGGCAAAGAGGAACCGGGGTCGAGCATCGGCCAGCACACCACCAACTTCTGCTTCCGCGAGACGCCAGTTGACGGTCGTCGTCGCGCCACCGGCCTTCGCCACTCCGAAGAGAAGATCGAAGAACTCGGGGCGGTTCTTGGAGAGGTACCCGACGAGGTCGCCGCGCCGCAGACCTCGGTCCAGCAGCATGTTCGCGACCCTGTTGGATCGCTCGTCGAGTTGTCGGTACGAGACGTTCGCCTCCTCCGAAATGATCGCCGTCTTGTCACCGTTGTTGGCCGCGCTCCGGCGAACGAGGTCGGCGAGGTTGCGTACCTCGTTCATGCCGACCTGACGAAGAACTTCGCGAGCGGCCATTCACGATCGTCGCCGTCGTACTCGATCGCATCCTGCACGATCACGGTGCGACGAGCAATTCCTCCGACGCCATCGCGAAACTCGACGATGTCGTCATAGAGAGCACCCATCAACAAGCTCTTCGTGCCACTTCCGCGCTTGGCCCAGTGGAACGCGAGACTCGGAGTCCGCACTGCGAATCGGACATCTGATTCAGGAACGATCTCGGGCTCTCCTACCAGGTGCAGCGTGCCGTAAAACGACTCGAGTGCAGCGGCAAAATGACCCACCAGGGCCTCGCGATCCCCTTTCACGACGCCATGGTCATCGTAGGCATCCGGGAAATAGCACGACTTCACCGTCGGCCAGTCCCGCGCATCCACGGCCGACGCATACCGACGCATCAATTCGACGATCTGCAGCCGAGTTTCGGACGTGAGATTGACCATCAGCGACCGATGAAGGAATCCCGAATCAATCGCTTGTACAGCTTGCCGTTCGGATCGCGGGGCAACTGATCGACGAAGTCGACCTTTCGCGGCAACTTGTATCGCGCCAGATGATCGGCGCAATACGCGATCAATGCAGACGCCAACTCGGGTGAACCCGCCACGCCGGCGACCGGTTGCACCACGCACTGGATGAACTCACCCCACTCCGGATCGGGAAGACCGAACACCGCGACGTCTGCAACCTGCGGATGCTGTTGCATGATCGCTTCGACCTCCGACGGATGGACGTTCACTCCACCGGTGATGATGATGTCACTCGCTCTGCCGTGGAGGAAGAGGTACCCCTCCTCGTTGACATGGCCGAGGTCACCCACCGTGAAGAACCCGTCCCGCGTCGAAGCCTTGGTCTTGTCTGGAGCGTTGTGGTACTTGAACTCGAAGGCTCCGGACAGCATCCACACGAGTCCCTCCGTGCCTGCGGGAACGGGGTTCCCCTCTTCGTCCAGGATGCGGATCTCGGCACCGTGGTAGGGGCGACCAACGGTTCCCGGGTACTTCATCCACTCGGTCGAGTTGACGGTAGTGCCGCCACCTTCGGACGCGCCGTAGTACTCGTACAACACGGGGCCGAGCCAGGCGATCATCGCCTGCTTGGTTTCCACGGGGCATGGTGCAGCGCCGTGCATGACGTACTTCATCGACGTGACGTCGTACTTGGCCCGAGTCGTCTGGTCCAACTTGAGCAGACGGTGGAAGTGCGTGGGCACCATGTGTGACGTCGTCACCCGATACTTCTCGATGTTGCCCAGCACCACTTCGGCATCCCAATCGTTCATCAGCACGAGCGTGTGTCCGTATTGGGCAGAGGCGTTGGCGAAGTTGAGTACGGCAGTGTGGTAGTAAGGCGACTGGATCAACTGCACCTGGTATTCCTCGCCAATCCCGAAGATCTTGAACGGATGGCTCCATAGCATTCCCACGTCATCGGGATTGGCCCCCGAAGCGGGTCGCTTGATCCCCTTCGGTTTGCCCGTCGTGCCCGACGTGTAGGTCATCATCAAACCCATCGCCCGGCCGTCGGGTTCACTGGACGGTTCGGCGGCGAGAGCATCAGCGAAATTGACGAATCCCGGAGTCGACTCGGTACAGAACAGAGAATCGGTGGCGACGCCGGCACTCTGCGCCGCCTTCAACGTCTTCGCGGCATATTCCGGCGTCGTGAACAGCGCCTTGGTTTCGCTGTCTTCCACGATGTAGGCGATTTCCGCGTCCGTCAGGTGATAGTTGATCGGCACGAAGTAGAGGCCAGCCTGCATCGCGGCGAGGAACACAGTGACGGATTCGATCCGATTGTCCATGACGGCGGCTACGACATCGTTGGCCTCGACACCCCGCCGCCGCAGTGCATGGACCAACTGGTGCGTCATTGCCGCGAGTTCACCGCGGGTGACCGAACGACCCGTCTCCGCTTCGATGATCGCGACCACGTCGGGCTCGCGTCGTGCGACATTCCAGAATCCGATCATTGATCCGTCAGTCCCCTTCTAGATCCCGAGAGCGCTGGCCAGGTCCGCAATTTGGTCCTTGAACTTGGTCCTCGACATACCCAACGCCACCACCAATTCATCTACTCCGAGCCTGGCCAGCCCATCCCGATACTCGGCGAGATCCCGAAGGTCACCCTTGAACGGAATCCCGACGTTCAGTTTCACGTCGTCCCGCGAACGCCCGTACTTGGCCAACTTGGTGTCGATTTCGGCCAATTTCTCCGCAACCTCGTCGAGCGACAACTTCCATCCGTGCCAACCGTCGCCCAATTTGGCCACTCGCGTCAGTGCTGCAGGACTGTTGCCACCGATCACGATCGGGATCCTTCCCCGAGCAGGCTTCGGGAAGAAGATCGCCTCGTCGAACGAGACGAAGTCTCCCGCGAAGTTGGAGCGCTTGGTGGACCACAGTTCGCGCATCGCGAGAACCCACTCATCGCAACGCTTTCCGCGATCTTCGAACGGCACGCCGAGAGCGGCATACTCCTCCACCGACCAGCCGACACCGATTCCATATTCGACGCGTCCACCCGACACCAGGTCGAGCGTCGCCAACTCCTTCGCCCGAATTACCGGGTGACGCTCGGTGATGATCTCGACCGACGTGCCCAGTCGGATTCTCTCGGTGACCAACGCCGCTTCGAGCAAGGTCATCGCGGGTTCGAGGATGCCTTGGTCGGCCTTGAACTTGATGTCGCCATCGTCGGTGTGCGGATATTTCGGGTCATACCGCTCGAAGAAGACGACGTGGTCGGGAACCCACAGCGAATCGAAGCCGCACCGCTCCACCTGGCGGGCGAACTCGCGGACGAAGTCGACGCCCCGCCCCTCGGTACCGTCGAAAATCTGGACGATCCCGACCTTCATGGCCGCATCACCACGCCATGTTTACGTCGAACGTGTCCACTTCGCACCATGTTCCCCCAACCAAACGCTCGTTAGCATAATGAGAGGGAATGAGGGGGACAAGTTGACGGCTGAAGCGGCATTCCTCGATCGCGTTCGCCGCCTCCACTTTGAATACTGCACCTACGTCGACAATGCCGACTTCGTCGGGCTGCGCTCGCTCTTCGCGCCATCTGCAGTGATCGACTACGGGCCGACCATGCGAGCCTGTGGCGTCGATGCCATCGATCGCCTGTTTCGGGGCTTGCGCAACAGCTGCGAAGCGACGAGCCACCACGCGACGAACATCGTCGCCGACCTCGGCTCGATGGCGGGGACCGCCTACGTGATGGCCTGGCACAAGTTCACCGAGGATCCCGACCTCGTCGTGTGGGGGCGCTACGTCGACGATTATGTCTCGATCGACGGAGAGGTACGAGTGGCGCAACGAACGTTGATGGTCCATGGCGCCACGAGACCGATGCCGTTCAATACGTTGCCGCGCACCTCACCGTGAGGTGACGTACTTGGCATATTCGCGCATGTTTCGCTCGTAGTCGACGTTGGGGAACCGCGGCGAACAGACGATGTCGCTCACCCCACCCAAATCCTTGACCGCCTGCACGAATTCTGCATCCGATTGCCACGCCTCGCTCGTGCGGCCTTCGTTACGCCGACCGACGACCACCCGAACGTCATTCAAGCGACGCCCGTGGACGTCGAGTCGACCCTGGAACACGTCCAATACCTTGGCGATCTGTTCCACGTCGAGGTCGTAGATGATCAGACCGTCACCGATCTTGGCGGCCCGATCGATCGCGCGAAGCGACTGACCGCCAACGAGTAAGGGAACGTGGGGTTTCTGCAACGGCTTCGGATAGGCCAACAACGGCTTGAAACTGACGGTCTGGCTGGAGAACGAACTGACGTCTTGCATCCACAGCGCCTTCAGCGCACCGATGTAGTCCTCCATGCGATCACCCCGGTTCTCGAAGGGAACACCGCACGCCTCGTACTCCTCCTTCAGCCAGCCGACTCCCACGCCAAGATCGAAGCGACCGCCGGTGAGGTGGTCGACGGTGGCGATTTCTCGACCGAATACCACGGGGTTTCGTTGCGGCAGGATCACGATGAAGCTGCCGAAGCGAAGGGTGCTCGTCACGGCCGCCGCCGCAACCGCCACGATCGGGCCATCCATGATTCCTCTGGTCCCCGTATTTCCCGATTCCTTCCGCGTACGAGAAATTTCCGCCGCACCCGTGGCCCCGTAGGGATACTTCGACTCGAACGTCTCGAAGAAGACCACGTGCTCGGGAAGCCACAATTGGTCGTAACCGATCGATTCGATCAATTGCGCGGTCTCGCGGACGAAGGAGAGCTCTCGCCCTGCCTCGCCGAGGAACACCTCGCTCAGTCCGACTCGGACCTCCGCGCGACGCTCGAACGACGTCGATTTTGGTTCGTAGTCCTTCATCCACCCAAGTTCGCCACCAGACATCGCTACCCCTCCGTTTCCACTCGTCCACCCAGTAGACGAACGAACTCCTCGCGCTCCGTCGTCTCCATCGGGCAATCGACCATGAGAGTGACGTACGGCGTCGGCGTGGTGACCACCCGAATCCGGCGGTCACCGTTCCAGCGAAACTCTACGGATCCGTCAGGTCCGTGCTCGACTTCGCCACCCAGCAAGTCGCCGAACACACGCCGCGAAGCGGCCGGGTCGTCGGATCCGAAGTCGACCCGAGCGAACCCTGCCCGTCGCCGCGGCGTCTGGGTCTTCCAATCGGGTTCCTCGGCCGAAGCTTTCTCGAACGGACACTGCGCGATCTGCACGAGTATCCCTCCCGTCGTTCTGGGATGGATGAATGCCTCCATCCATTCAGGATTGTCCAGACTCATCTGGATCACGCCGATGTCCAAGCCATCGGCTCGCTGCAGCAATGCTCGTAGGTCCTTCGTTCGGAAGGTCAGGTGGTGCGGGCCAGGCCCCCGGCGCTCGAGGAACCGATTGGTGAAGTGGTCCCGATTGGTCGAGTTCGGATGTATCAGCTCGACCTTGAACGCCGAGGGAAACTCGACTTGTACTCCACCGAAGTCGCCGTTCATCTCCCAGAGTCGCCACTCCACTCCGAGGTCTCGGCGCAACACACCGAACGCATCTCGGGGGTCCGCGACGCAATACGCCACGTGATCGAACCACAGTTCGGGGTATTTCTCGACCGAGGAGTAGGCCACGTCCTTGTCGGGAAAGAGCGTCACAGTTCGTCCCGCAACAGTCGTTTGCGAATCTTGCCTTGCAGGTCCTTGGGTAGGTCGTTCCGGAACACCACCCGCTTGGGGACCTTGTACGAAGCGAGCCGAGCCTTGCAGTGGGCGATGATCTCCTGCTCGTCGACCTGCGCGTCGGCGCGAGTGACCACGCATGCGACCACCGCTTCGCTCCATTTCTCGTCCGGCACGCCGATCACTGCCACCTCGAGCACACCACTCACCTCGAGGACGGCCTGCTCCACTTCCAGCGACGAGACGTTCATCCCGCCGGTCTTGACGACGTCCTTCTTGCGGTCGTAGAAGTACAAGTTGAGGTCGGCGTCTCGCCGAACGATGTCGCCCGTGTGCAGCCACCCTCCGCGCACCGCCTCTGCAGTGCGTGCCGGATCGTCGCGATAACCCCTCATCACCGCGGGGGATCGCACGACCATCTCGCCGACCTCGGCATCCTGACCGTCGTCATCGACGATTCGTACCTCGAGATGGGCAGTCGGCTTGCCGATCCACCGCAGATCACCTCCTGGAATGTCCTCGAGTCGGCGGAACCAGCCGATGCTCCCGAGTTGGCTCAATTCCGACTGACCCCAATATGTCGCCCACCACAATCCCGGCACCTTGTCGACGAAGGCATTGAACACGTTGGCTTGATTCAAACCCCCGTAGGTGTGGCACTGCTGCAACGAACCCAGGTCGGCCTGGTCGAATCGCTCGCTCTCCACCATTCGTCGGTAGAAGGTCGGCGTCTGGGACATGTTAGTCACGCGTTCCGACTCGATGGCAGCGATCACCACTTCGGGGTCGGTGGAGTCGAGCACGACCATCGTTGCGCCCATCGACATGGCATTGGTGACGGTTCCGATTCCAGCCATCGTGTGGATTGGCGCGAGCAGTAGGAACACGTCCTCGTTGCGCAGATATCCCTCGTACGACCAAGCCGGAGTCGTCGCGATCATGAAGTTGCGATGCGTGATCTCCACGCCTTTCGGCCTGCTCTCCGTTCCACTCGTGTAGACAATCGCCGCAGTCCACGAATCGTCGATGAACACGTCCGGTTCGTCATGCCGCTGGACCAATGACGACTCGAGAAGTCCATCGAACGTCGTGATCCTGGAACCGTGTCCCGCCAGCACGTCTCGATCGTCGGTGGACCTCGTCGCCCCGACCGCCGGATTGCAGTGACCGATCGGAAAATCTATCTCGACGTCGGTGTGGGCATGGTTGAGCATGGTGAACGAACAGCCGCAGCGCAGCGCAGCAAGGTACGCCGCCACCAGATCGGCCCCGTTCCGACCTATTCCCGCGACCACCGACCCCGGCGTGAGTCCGTCTGCGATCCAACGGTTCGCCAGAGAGTTGACGTAGTTGTTCATCTCTCCGTACGACACCACCCGACGGGACCCCGATGCCGATCGTTCGATGACCGCCGGCTTGGACGAGTGGCGCCCGGCGTTGCGCGTCAGCATGTCCGGGATCACCGCCCGCCGCAGGCGATTGTCGACGAGGACGTCGTGCACTCAGCGCTCCGTGGTCAATCTGCCCGCCGCCTCGGCGATCGCCGCGAGAGTCGTTCCCGGCGGGTACACCTCCACCCCCATGTCGCGCAGCTTGGCCGCCGCGCCCGGCGGCACCGTTCCGCCGCAGAACACCGGAGTGTCGTCCAGACCGACGGCACGCAATTCATCCATGATTCGATACACGACTTCGATGCGCCCGCCGACGTTGAGTCCGATCAAGTCGACGTCCTCGTCCCGAGCCACTTGAGCGATCTGGGACGGACGCAACATTCCGCCGAGAACCACCTCGAATCCGGCATCACGCAAGGCTCGCGCCACGAGAGACACCCCTCGCCAGTGACCGTCGAGACTCGTCTTGGCGATCAACACCTTCGCTCGCATGACCTGATGATTCGACACGTTCATACTCCAAACTGATTCTCTGAGACGTTCCACACACCGAACGAGTCTCGGAAGACCTGCCCGATCTCGCCGATCGAGGCATCTGCCTGAACCGCGGCCATCACCGCCGGCACGATGTTGTCGGTGCCGCGGCAGACGGTTTCGAGATCGCGCAGCGCGGCAAGCGTTCCCGCAGTGTGCCGCTCACGACGGAGAGCTGCCAACCTGTCCATCGCTTTCGACCACGTCACGTCACCCGAGTTGCCTTCGAATCCGTCCACGTTGATGATCGGGTCGTCGACCAGATGTGCGTTCACGCCCACCAGTTTCATCTCGTTCTCTTCGAAGCGTCGCGCTTGGGCGAGTTGTTCGTCCGACGCTCGTCCCCGCAGCCAACCGTTCTCCACGGTGGCGACGAAGCCGCCCTGGCCCTGGATCTCGTCGAAGACCTCCCACGCGCGCTTCTCCAACTCGTTGCACAGACTTTCGATGTAGAACGAACCGCCGAGCGGATCCACCACCGACGTCAGTCCCGTCTCTTCCTGCAGCACCTGCTGAATCCTGATCGACATCAAGTGGGCATGGTCGGAAGGAATCGAGAGCGCTTCGTCGTATCCAGAAACACCGAGCGACTGAGTTCCGCCGAGCGCCGAGGCGAGCGCCATCACCGTGCCTCGCACGATGTTGTTGAACGGTTCCTGGTACGTCATCGCACTACCCGCAGTCACCACGTGGATACGCATTCGCGACGCCTTCGGGTCGGAAATCCCGTAGCGATTGAGCAGCAAGTCGTGCCACATCTTGCGCGCAACACGCAACTTGGCGATTTCCTCGAAGAAGTCCATCGAGACGCGGAAGTTCACTCCCCCGATCTGATGAGCGAAGTCCTCGGGCTTGAGTTTGCCTCTAGCCTGGATTCCGTCGAGGTACTCGACGGCAGTCGACAACACGGCGGCCAACTCTTGTGGTGCATTCAAACCCGAGTCGGCTCCGTTGTACCCGGCGATCGAGACGGGCACCCACTTGGGCATGAATTCGTTGCAGAACTCGATGATGTCGAGGTTGAACCGCAGTGCCGCCTCCGGCGGAATCTGCTCCTTGCAGGGACAACCGAGGTATGTGAGGAAGAAGTCGCTCTGACCAGTGCCGGCGATCTGCGAGAGTTTGAGCCCGCGTGACAGCGCCACCGACCAATACGAACTTTGGGTGTACGGAGCGGACTGCGGCACGCCGCCACCCGGCTTCGCATAGATCGACTCGATGGGAATGCCGTCCATGATCGTTTGGTAGTCGCGCAAACCAACGGTCACGGTCCCGGTCAACCCGACATCCTCTCGACGCTCCGCCACCTCCGGGTGATCCACGTCGTAGAGGTGGTCGTCGGTCATTCGGTCGTGCTTGACGATGATTCCCGTCTCACCGGCCTTGAGGAGGAACTTGAGCCTTGCGTTCATGTCTTCCGGACTGCCGTAGCCGCTCAGTTGGAAGATCCTCCATGGCTTGGATCGATACATCTCCGGGTACGCACCGCGGATGAACGGTGGTTCGCCGGCATGCCCCTGCAAGGCCTCCCACCATGAATCCGGAACGTCATTCCGGTCGTAGATCAGCTTGCGTTGAATGCCCGAGATTGATCGATGCTCCATCATTCCTCCTAGAAACGTTCCCACTCACCTGCGCGTGGCACGGTGATCTGTCCATCCGGGTATCCGACCATGAACAGGAAAGATCCGGGCTGCACCATCGACGGTGCAGAGGTCAACATCAAGACCACACCGTCACGTTCGATCGAGAAGCCCTCTTGTTCGGCGCCGGACTGCGGGCCGACCACCGCACCGATCGCGCCTGCACTCACGGGCGAACCCACTTCGAGATGACGAGCGGTGTGCCAGATGCCCGTCGTCGAGGACAGCGCCAATGTCACCTCGGCGATGCGGGGAACCGCCGTGACGCCCACGAGCGGCTCGTCCAGATGGCCACGTGCCCGCAGGAAGTTGAGCGCGATAGTGGCCCCCTCGGAGACGTCGGAACGACCTCCGCCCCCGAATTCCGCCAGACAACCGGGAATCCCCCGCGCGGCCAAGACCGCGGAGAGTTGCGTGGGATGACCCCGACCGACGATGACGGGCAACATTCCCGTCGACGCCGAAAGTCCGGGATTGCCATAGTCATATGTGTAGTGCAGACCCATCGTCGGTGTTCCCGAATGCAGGTCGAGCACTGCGTCACATCGACTCTCCAAGTAGTCGAGGAGATGGTGAGCCGTTTGGTCGGTGATGAAGCCGGTGGACGATCCAGGGAAGCGCCGATTCAACAGCAACGCGTCGGGACCCATCCGACTACCCACCTCGAGCGCCGCCGGGTTCGCCGCGGGGATGACCACGACCGAGCCTCGTAGGTCCTCGCGCGCCGCCAACGTGTCGATGAGTCGATGCGCCGCGAGCACGCCGAGTGGCTTGTCACCCCACACG
>JBJTFU010000093.1:0-4905 GCA_046093585.1 Ilumatobacteraceae bacterium
GGTCGGGATGCACGTTGCGCATCGCGTCCACCGCAGCACCGTCGGCTGCGTTCTTGTCGCCGCGACCCACCCAGCGCGAGGCGGAGAGCGCAGCCGATTCGGTGACCCGTACCAACTCCATGGCGAGGTTGCGGTCGGGACGTTCGCGTGCGGTCATCGCTCCCAAACTACTCGCACTTCGCTGGTGCGCCGAAACGATGTAGCGTTCGGGAAATGAGCGACGACTGGGATCCTCGTGATCCGGAATCGCCCACGACCCGTTTCGATCTGAGTGATTGGACGGTGGACGACCGCGCCGACGTGATCGCCGCCTTGGCCGAAGCCGAGATTGCCCATTCGTGGGACGGCGACGAACTGCTCGTGTCGCAGGCAAACGAAGACGGTGCCGAGCGAATCTTGGACGAGATCGAGGCCACCTTCGACGACGACGATTCTGATGACAACGTCACCGAATACGAACTGGACGACTGGACGGAAGGGGAGCGCAGCAAGCTCTCCGAGATGCTCGACACGCTCGACATCGGTTACCGCTGGGAGGGGCCGATCCTCGTTGTGCCCGTGGGTGTGGAAGACGTGGTGGACTCGTGCCTGGACTCGATCGATGGTCGCGGCGTGGAGATGACCGACGACTGAGCGGTTCGTAGCGAGGGGCAATGGCCCGCTCGTCTCGTGAGAGGCGCAAGTGCTCGGATAGACAGAGGGGCGCATGTCAGACAGCACCGTGCTCGCCGAACTCGAGATCTGGCATTCTCGACCGTTCACGCCGACGCGTCGCGTGTCGCTCGGCAACGTGATGCTGCCGGTGGATCCTGCTCCTGGTCTCGGGGGCATCCTGCTCGGCGGAATCGTCGCTGCGCACCTGCCCGAGGTGGACGAAGACCTGCATCCCGACATCGCGCGTCTCGTGCATCAGGTGGATCGCGGCGATCGGGTGGTGCAACCACGGTTGCGCCACCGCTTCCAGGTGGATCGTCACGGGCTCGCCCGCAGCACGCATCGACTACTCGGCAATGGTGAACAGATCGAGTTCGCCTTCGAGAACTCCGGCTCGCCACTGCAACAGGTGCTCGGTGCGGTGTACGTGCTCGAGCGACTCGACAAACCGGTGCGTCATCGACTGGCACCGTTGTTGTCGAAGGCCATGACCTGGCGTGGGCCGCTCGAAGGCTCGTTCGTGTCGTACCTCGCCGGCGCCGGCTCTTCTGCGTTGAGTGCAATTGCCGATCCGCGGGCGTGGGCGCTCGAAATTCTGGGATTCCCGGCCGGCACGGTGAAGCCATCGAAGAAAGAGATCCAGGCCAAGTTCCGTGAAGGTTTGCGCAACGTGCATCCCGACCACGGTGGCGATTCGCGTGATGCGAGCAAGTTGATCGACGAGCTGGGCGAGGCTCGTCGCGTGCTCCTCGGTTCGTGAGCCCGCGCGGCGTCGCACTGTTTCCCGGTGCGGGGAGTTCCAGCGATCATCCTGCGCTGATCGCGATCGAACGCGCTCTGCATCCGTTGCCGACTGGACGCTTCGATTTTCCGTATCGCAAGGCGGGCAAGAAGTTCCCCGACAAGACCGAGGTGTTGGTGTCCTGCGTCGTGGAGGAGGTGTCATCTCTCGCTAGAGCGATTGGCTGCGCCACGTCAGACATCGTGATCGGTGGCCGCTCGATGGGGGGACGCATGTGCAGCATCGCCATTGCCGAAGGCCTGCAGGTGGCGGGCCTCGTGTGCATCGGTTATCCGCTACATCCGCCGAAGAAGCCCGAGCAACTGCGTACTGCACACCTGCCGCAGGTGGGAGTGCCGAGTTTTGTTCGTGAGCGGAACCAAGGACGAGTTCGCCACGCCCGACGAACTGCGCCACGAGTTGCGCGTGATGCCCACTGCTCCGCGGATCGAGTTCATCGACGGTGGCCGACACGAACTGAAGGGCAAGGACGATGAGGTGGCCCGACTGGTTGCCGAGTGGGTAGGAGGATCGAGATGACCGAACGCACCAGGTATCGCGAAGTGACGAGCGAGTTCCGTGTCACGGTGACCGAGATCGAGCGCATCGGCGAAACGCACGTGCGCGTGGTGGTGAGCGGTGCTCCCGAGTTGGCGCTACTCGACACGATCGCCCTCGACGTGGGCGGTGCGTTGCGCCGATACACGGTGAGTTCCATCGATGGCGGCATGGAATTCGTGGCGTATCGCACCAAACGTGGGCCGGCCACTAGTTATCTCGATCAACTCGCGGTGGGTGTCGAGTTGACGGGGCTTGCGCCCGAGCGGCCGGTGAAGATGCCGCCCGCGGATGCTTCGCGTGTGGTGGTGGCCGGTGACGACACGGCGGTCGGCGTTGCCCGCGCGGTGGCACACGAACATGCCGGTCGCGTGGCGGTGGGGATCGTCGGTGAGGCGTTACCGGAGGCGGTCGCCGAACTGACCGGTGCGGAGGTTCGCGTGTTCGACACGAGCGATCAGTTGCTCGAGTGGGTGGGTGCCGACGTCGTCGGCGCGCACTTCGTGCTGGTGGGCGAGCAGGCGCTCAATCAGCAGGTTCGCCAGCACCTGTTCGGTCTGGGCGTCGAGAAGGACAACGTGGCTACCCGCACGTTCTGGCGGCCCGATCGCGAGGGCCTCGAGTAGATCGACCTACTCGACGGGGTTGAGCTCTTCCAACGAGACGTTCGCCGTCTCGGGGTACTTGAACCACACGAGCATCGCGACGATCAGCGGAAACACGGCGAGCGTGGTGATCACCGCGCCATAGGAGTAGCCGTCGTCGATGGCGACACCTGCTCCGATCAACCCGACACTGCCGCCGAGCAGTGATGCCGTCGTGATCAGTGCGGAAGCAAGGTTGCGTTTGGCGGTGGGGAAGAGTTCGCTGCGGAATACCGACATGGCCGGATACGCGAGCGCGATGCAGAACCCACCGACGAGCGCGGCGATCCACATCACGGGGCCGGACACGGAATAGGACACGGCGATGAGCGTGGCGCCGATGGGAATGGTGACGACGGCAACCTGGCGACGCCCGGTCGAATCGGCCAGTCGGCCGCCAATGACGAGGGCGATCGACGACGGCAACACCGTGAAGATGGTGAAGGCGGCCGCCATGGAGGCGCTGTAGCCGCGTACTTCGGTGAGGTAGCGCACCTGGAAGATCGACACGGTGGCGATGAACAAGTTGGCGAACACCGCGACGACTATTTGCAGCGCAAGTCGCCCACGGTCGATACGCGCTCGCGGTGCCTCTATTGCGGGTGGTTCGTTCTTCATCGCGAGGAAGCGAGTCGTCTCGGGAAGCAAGCGAGTGACGATGGCGGCACACACGAGCCACACGAGACCGACGAGGTAGATCCACCGCCACGACGACTCCGAAATGCCAGCCAGAGGCAGCGAGCCGACTGCGGATCCCGCACCCACGCCACTGGCGATCGCGAGCACGCTGAGCGCCCACGCGCGCGTGTCCGAGCCCATCTCTTCGGTGGCGAACACCATGATGAACACGCTCAGCGCCAGTCCGAGTGGTCGGCCGATGGCCTGTGTGGCGACGAGGAACTCGAAACTCGGGGCGAACGCGCCGAGCGATGTGACGAGTGGGGCCAGCCAGGCGGTGACGATGATCATCTTGCGACGCCCGAGGCGATCGGCCGAGAGCGCGAAGGGCAGCGCGATGACGACTCCCCAGCGCACGACGGCGGCGGCGAAACCTTGACCCTTGGCCGACACGTCGAACTCCGCCGCGGCGAAGGCGACGGTCTGGGTGAACACCGTGTTGACGAATGCGGCCGGCAGCGTGGCCAACAGCAGGAGCAGGATCACTCGACGGCGGCGAGCGTCGAGGCTGCTCGGCACCACGAAGCCCAACATCGAGCGCACTTGGCGGGCGTCTCGAGCGGCTGTCACCACTGCGCGAGCATACTGAGGGCCACATGCAGATCGTCGTCGAGCGCTCCGAGAATCTCTCGGGAGAAGTGCAAGTACCGGGAGCGAAGAACTCGGTACTGAAGTTGATGGCGGTCACCGTGCTCGCCGAGGGCACGTATCGCATCGGCAACGTTCCCGACATCGCCGACGTGGCGACGATGTGCGAGTTGCTCGAAGCGATCGGACTGCGTTGCCACCGCCCGAGCCCGCACCACCTCGAGATCGTCAACTCGGGAGACGTTCGTCCCGTTGCGCCGTTCGAGATCGTCGATCGCATCCGTGCCTCGATCAACCTGCTCGGCCCGTTGCTCACGCGTTACGGCTCGGTGTCGCTCGGCCTGCCGGGAGGAGACGACTTCGGGGACCGACCGATCGACCTGCACGTGGCCGGATTGACGGCGATGGGAGCCACATTCGACTTGTCGCCCACCGACGTCCGCGCGACGGCGAAGAAGTTGCGCGGTACCGAGATCGTGTTGCGCTTCCCGAGCGTGGGGGCGACGGAGAACCTCTTGACTGCCGCCGTGCTCGCCGAAGGTGAGACGATCATCGACAACGCGGCGCGCGAGCCGGAGATCACCGACCTGTGTTCGATGCTGATCGACATGGGCGCCGACATTCGCGGTGTGGGCACCGATCGCCTGACCATCGTCGGCGTGCAGCCGAGCGACCTTCGCGCGGTGGACCACGACGTGATCGCCGACCGTGTGCAGGCTGCCACCTACATCGCCGCGGTCGGCGTGGCCAAAGGCGAGGTCTTCGTGCGCGGTGGGCGTGCCGAACACATGGAGATGTTGCTCAACCGTTACGCCGAAATGGGCATCAGCATCATTCCGCAGAGCGATGGCTTGCGCGTGTCGTGCGACACTCGGTTGCACTCGATCGACTTCGCCACACTGCCGTTTCCCGGTATCGCGACCGACTACAAACCATTGCTCGTCGGCATGTTGGCGGTCGCCGACGGAACGGGTGTGGCCACGGAGAACCTCTATCCCGGCC
>JBJTFU010000094.1:0-4711 GCA_046093585.1 Ilumatobacteraceae bacterium
CGCCTCGCTTGACGGGAGATCGCATCCGCGACGTCCGCGCGGCCATGTCCCGTCATCGCCCCCGTATCCCCGAGACAGAAGTCGACGTAACGATTTCCATCCACATCGACGAAGGAGACACCCTCGGCGCTCTCCAGGAACAACGGAAAGTCACCGGGCCAACGGACCATCCACGGCATCGGCACTCCAGAGAGCATCTGCTCCTTGGCTTGCCCTGCGAGGCGACGTGACTCGGGATGGGTGTCGATGAATCGTTCGCGCTCTGCCCTCATCGCCACGGACAAGCGTCCTCTGTCCACCACGGCCATCACTCCATTGTGGCGATCGTCGGCGAGCGTCGCCAAACCTCCGCGAGGTTCAGGAATACAATCGTCGCGTGGTATCGACATTGGAGATCGACGGACGACGCTTGATGCGCAGGATCTTCGAACTCGCCGAAGTTGGTGCGATTCCCAACGGTGGGTGCGCGCGCCTCGCCCTGACCGACGACGACCGTGCAGGTCGCGATTTGGTGGTGGCGTGGATGAAGGAACTCGGCCTCGAAGTGACGATCGACAAGGTGGGCAACGTCGTCGGGACCTGGCAGGTGGGCTCGGGTGCACCGGTCATGACGGGCTCACACATCGACACCGTTCGAACCGGCGGAAAGTACGACGGCAACCTCGGAGTGCTTGCCGGACTGGAAGTGATCCAGACCCTCCAAGAGTCGAGCGTCGTTCCTCAGCGGCCGATCTCGGTCGCATTCTTCACCAACGAGGAAGGCGCGCGGTTTGCGCCCGACATGCTCGGTTCATTGGTGTACGTGGGAGGCATGAGTGTCGAAGCGGCGCTCGAGACGACGTCGATCGACGGAAAGAATTTCGGCGAGGAGCTTCGCGAGATCGGCTATGCGGGCCCGGTGCCTTGTCCGGGAGCCACTCCCCACGCCTTCGTCGAACTGCACATCGAACAAGGGCCGGTGCTCGAAGCTGAAGGGATCACCATCGGTTGCGTGGATGGCGTGCAAGGAATCTCGTGGTCCGAACTGGTGATCCACGGCCAGAGCAACCACGCCGGAACCACCCCGATGGCGCTCCGTCACGACCCTGCCTACGTCGCGGGACGAATCACCGTGTTCCTGCGCGAGCTCGCCACCAAGATGGGGCCACCGCAGGTCTGCACGGTCGGGAAGATCGACATACACCCGAACCTGATCAACGTCGTCCCTGCCAGCGCCACGATGACCATCGACGCCCGCAACACCGACGAGACCCTGCTTCGCCAAGCCGAAGCGGAGATCGCCGACTTCGTGGATCGCCTTGCCGAGGCCGAGGGCGTCACCATCGACAGACGCCAACTCGCCCGCTTCGAGCCCGTCGTCTTCGACACGCGGGTGATCGACTTGATCGACGAGTGTGCCGCAAACATGGGTCTGTCGCGCAAGACGATGCCGAGCGGCGCAGGTCACGATGCACAGATGTTCGCGCGCATCTGCCCCACCGCGATGATCTTCGTTCCCAGCGTGCGCGGTATCAGCCACAATCCGGCCGAATTCACCGCCGAGGAGGACCTGATCGTCGGATCCACACTGTTGCTGCGCGTGATCCAGCGACTGACCGAGATGGAGTTCACGGGGTCGTCGACGTGACACGAGTGCTCCGAGTTGCCGCCGCCCAAATGGGCCCGATTCAACGAGATCACGATCGTCCTCGAGTCGTGGCTCGTCTCCTGGATCTCTTGCGGGAAGCTCACGCGAAGGGTGCGGAACTCGTCGTGTTTCCTGAACTCGCCCTGACCTCCTTCTTTCCACGCTGGTTCGTGGAGGACATCAGCGAGGCTGACCACTGGTACGAACGCTCCATGCCGTCAGCCGTCACGCAGCCGTTGTTCGACGAGGCACGTCGACTCGGAGTGGGTTTCTGCCTCGGTTACGCCGAGCTCACGGACAGGGGCGAGCGCTTCAACACGCAGATCCTCGTCGAGCGTGATGGGCGCGTCGTGGCCAAGTATCGCAAGGTGCACATTCCCGGACACGAGCACCACGAACCCGACCGGCCCTTTCAACATGCCGAGCGCTACTACTTCACGCCAAGCCACGAAGGCTTCGGGGTGTGGAAGGCCTTTGGTGGTCGTGTCGGAATGATGATCTGCAACGATCGACGCTGGCCGGAGAGCTATCGCGTCATGGGTCTGCAGGGTGTCGAAATGATCCTCTGTGGATACAACACGCCCCTCCACTACGCGCCAGATCCGTCCCAGAACCCGCTCCAGGGCTTCCACAATTCGCTCGTGATGCAGAGTGGTGCCTATCAGAACGGCTCCTTCGTGGTCGGCGTAGCCAAAGGTGGCGTCGAAGAAGGCGTGGACAGCCTCGCCGACTCACAGATCATCGCCCCCTCCGGCGAGGTGCTGGCCAAGACCGAGTCGTCCGGCGACGAAGTGGTGGTTGCCGACTGCGACCTCGACTGGTGCTATCAGTACAAGAACACCCTGTTCGATTTCGACCGCTATCGGCGCCCGGAGGTCTACGGCAGGATCACGTCCCAACGGGGCGTGGAACTCGCTGATTGACATTCTGTAAATCTGAAACCCTTGTCGGATAAGGTACCCAGCACGGTCAGGGGGTGTCAGTGGAGACGATGGACACGAGTGAATCTGTCGGGGCGACGACGGCAGTCGAGTTCGCACTCAACGGCACGACGGTCACGGTCCGTCAGCGTCACCCCCACCTGTTGTCAGCGCTGCGCGACGAACTGAACGTCACGTCGCCAAAGGACGGCTGTTCACCGAGCGGCCAATGCGGCTGCTGCACGGTGATCGTCAACGGCAAGGCAGTCGTCAGTTGCCAAACCCCGCTCTCCAAAGTTGCGGGCGGCACCGTCACCACTCTCGAAGGGTTCACCGACGGTGAACGCCGGTCGTTCGCCGAATCGTTCGCCGCATGCGGTGGTCTGCATTGCTGGTTCTGTATCCCCGGAATCGTCGGTCGCGCCACGGCCCTGATCGACATGATGGGCGATAACCACGAGCGCGACTAAATCAAACGACACCTCGGTGCGCACCTGTGCCGGTGCACGGGTTACGTCAAGATCCTCGATGCAATCGAGTCGGTGGCCAAGAAGAAGACGCCGGTGCGGGTCACCAGCGCCGCGATCGGCGAGCGATTTTCGAAGTACGAAGCGTCCGAACTCGCGCTCGGCGACCGCGGGTACATCGACGACATCCGGATCCCGGGAATGCTCCACGCGGCCCTGCATCTCACCAAGCACGCCCGTGCAGAAGTGCTGTCCATCGACGTGAGCAGGGCTGCCGCTGCCCCCGGGGTGCGGGCCGTGTACACGGCTGCCGACATCCCCGGAGAACTTCTCGTCGGGATCATCTACAAGGACTGGCCCGTGATGATCCCAGAAGGCGGGTTCACGTCCTATGCGGGCGACGTCCTCGCCGTCGTCGTCGCCGACGATCGACTCGCCGCACGGTCCGCAAGCGAACTCGTCGAGGTGGTCTATCGGCCGCTCAAGCCGATCACTGATCCGTTCGAGGCGATCGGCTCGCAGGAGGTCGCCGTCTGGAAGACCGCCGACAACGTCCTGTCGGTGAGCCAGTACCAACGCGGGGACGTCGACTCCGCTCGTCGAACATCGGTCCACATGGTGCAGCAGCGTTTCACCACCCAACGCATCGAGCACGCCTTCCTCGAACCCGAGAGCACACTCGCCGTACCGAGTGCCGACGGCACCGCGTTGCACGTCTACTCGGGTGGTCAGGGCGTGTGGGACGACCGCAACGACATCGCCCGCGTGCTCGGGATCTCCAACGAACAGGTAACGGTCGAGTTGGTCTCCAACGGTGGTGCCTTCGGCGGCAAGGAGGACATGAGCAATCAGGCACATGCCGCACTGGCCGCCTGGCTGCTGAAGAAACCCGTGCGATGCACACTCTCGCGCGAAGAGAGCCTCCTGATGCATGCCAAGCGACATCCCATCGTCATGGACTACGAAGCCGGCTGCGACGAGGACGGCCGCCTGACCTTCCTCAAGGTCCGAGCCGTCGGTGACTCCGGGGCATATGCCTCGGTGGGTATGAAGGTGCTGGAGCGGATGGCCGGACACGCCAGTGGCCCGTACCACGTGCCATCGATCGATGTCGAGGCCACGGCTGCTCGGACGAACAATCCCATCTGCGGAGCATTCCGGGGATTCGGTGCCAATCAGGCGCAGTTCGCGATGGAAGGTGTGCTTGACCGTCTCGCGGAGAAGGTGGGTATCACTGGCTTCGAGATTCGCAAGCGCAACGTGATCAAACCAGGAATGGTGTGGGGTCCCGGCCAAATCATGGACGACAGCTGCCTCGGCGCCGAATTGTGTCTCGACGAATTGCGCGACGACTACGAGCACGCCCGCGCTGAGGGGTATGCCGTCGGCCTCGGCCTCGGGTTGAAGAACAGCGGTCTCGGCAACGGTTTCAAGGAGATCACTCGAGCCGTGGTTCGCTTCGACGAGGACGGCAGTGTGGAGGTTCGCCACGGCTGGACGGAGATGGGCCAAGGGATCCACACCGTCGCGTTGCAGGTTGCCGCGACGGAACTCGGCATCGACCCCGACCGGATTCGCGTGATCGTCGACACGACGCGGGAGCTCGGTCTCGGTCAGACCACGGGAAGCAGAGGATCCCTCATGGGCGCCGGCGCAGTCAAGGCCGCATGCGAGGTGGCCAAGGCTGCAAGTTATGC
>JBJTFU010000095.1:0-2578 GCA_046093585.1 Ilumatobacteraceae bacterium
TTAAGCCCTGCCCTTTCCTGTGCGACGACGGCGCACGATGAGTGACTGCGACGACTTGTTGGTGTTGCGCGTGCGGCGCTCCGGCTTGCCCCATGGCGACACCGGGTGACGTCCACCGGAGGTCTTGCCCTCGCCACCACCCATCGGGTGATCGACGGGGTTCATGGCCACACCACGAGACTGAGGACGCACACCCTTCCAACGGTTGCGACCGGCCTTACCGATCTTGATCAACTCGTGCTCGGCGTTGCCGACTTCGCCGACGGTGGCGCGGCAGTCGATCGGCACGCGGCGCATTTCCGAGCTCGGCATGCGCAACGTGGCGTAGACGCCCTCCTTGGCGACGAGCTGCACGGCCATACCGGCGGAGCGAGCGACCTTGCCACCCTGACCAGGGCGCAATTCGATGTTGTGCACCATGGTGCCCACCGGCATGTAACGCAGCGGCATCGCGTTGCCCACCTTGATGTCGGCCTTCGGGCCGCTCTGCACGCGCATGCCCACCTCGAGACCCTTCGGGGCGAGGATGTAGGCCTTGGTGCCGTCGGCGTAGTGCAACAGCGCGATACGGCAGGTGCGGTTGGGGTCGTACTCGATCGCTGCGACCTTGGCGTCGAAGCGGTCGTAGTTGCGCTTGAAGTCGACCACGCGGTACTGCTGCTTGTGGCCACCACCCTGGTGACGCGAGGTGATGCGACCGTGGGTGTTGCGTCCGCCCTTGCTCGTCTTCTTGCGGACGAGCGTCTTCTCCGGCTTCGCCTTGGTGATGTCGGCGAAGTCCGACGTCGTCTGGAAGCGGCGTCCCGCGCTCGTAGGTCTGCGTTTACGAATTGCCATTGCCCATTCCTCAGTTCTCGAACAGCGGGATTTCGTTGCCCGCTTCCAGGGTGACGATTGCGCGCTTGGAGTCGGCGCGACGACCGAAGCGGTTGGTACCGCGGGTCTGGCGCACCTTGCCACGGCGATTCAGCGTGTTCACGCTGCGCACCTTGACGTTCCAAATCGACTCGACGGCGTCGCTGATCTCCGGCTTGCTCGCCAGCGGGTCCACCTCGAAGGTGTAGGTGCCCTTGTCCATCAGCGCGTAGGTCTTCTCCGAGATGATCGGGCGGAGGATGATGTCGCGAGGATCTTTCACTTCGAGGCCTCCAAGGTCTTCGTCTTCGGCAGGCTGGCCTGGGTGAACACCAGCCAGTCGTTGCACAACACGTCGTAGGCGTTCAATTCGTTCGTCTGCACCACCTGCACGTTGCGGATGTTGCGGAACGACTTCGTCGCCAGTTCGTCGGTGCGCTCCACCACCACCATCACCTTGCCGTCGACGCCGAGCGAGTCGAGCAGCGCGGAGGCGAGCTTGGTGCTCGGCTTGTCGAAACCGAAGGCGTCCACGACGACTACACGGTTGTCGAGGGCACGGTCGGACAGAGCCGAGCGGAGGGCGAGCGCGATCATCTTCTTCGGGGTCTTCTGCGAGTACTTGCGTGGCTTCGGACCGAGAGCCACGGCACCACCGCTGAAGTGCGGTGCCCGGATCGAACCCTGACGGGCGTTACCGGTGCCCTTCTGGCCGAACGGCTTCTTGCCACCACCGCGCACTTCCGAGCGGGTCTTCGTGCTCTGCGTGCCGGCACGACGGTGAGCCAACTGCGCGGTGACGACTTGGTGCATCACCGACACGTTCGGCTCGATGCCGAAGTACTCCTGCTGGAGGCTGACGCTGCCCGTCTTTGGCGCGGTCTTCTTCTCCGCCTTCTCGGTCGAAGTGTCTGCGCTCTTCTTCGCAGCAGCCTTCTTGGCTGGCGCCTTCTTCGCGGCGACCTTCTTCGCTGCCTTCTTCGCTGCCTTCTTCGCTGTCGCCATGGCCTACTTCTTTCCCTTCACCGCGTTGCGCACGATCACGACACCGCCGTTCGGTCCGGGCACGGAGCCCTTCACGAGCAGCAGGCCGCGCTCCGCGTCCGCTTGCACCACTTCGAGGTTCAACGTGGTCGTCTGCTGGTGCCCGAGGTGACCGGCCATGCGCAGACCCTTGAACACGCGACCGGGGAACGAGCACGAACCGATCGAGCCCGGCGCACGATGGTGCTTGTGGTTGCCGTGGCTCGCGCCCTGACCACCGAAGTTGTGACGCTTCATGCCACCGGCGAAACCCTTACCGCGACTGACCGCGGTGACATCGACCAACTCGCCCGGGGCGAGCGTGTCGACGGCGATCTCCTGGCCGACTTCGAAACCGTCCACCGAGTCGAGACGCAGCTCGACGAGCTTGCGGCCGCCTTGCACGTTGGCCTTCGCGAAGTGTCCCGCTTGTGCCTTGGTCATCTTCTTGGCGTCCTTCTGGCCGTAGGTGACTTGCAGCGCGCTGTAACCATCGCGCTCACCCGTCTTCACCTGCACGACTCGGGCTGGCTCGACACGCAACACGGTCACGGGGATCACGCGCTGGTCGTCACTCCACACCTGTGTCATGCCGACCTTCTCGCCGACGATTGCTTTTTGTGCCATAACGGCGACCCTTTTCTTCAAACTCGAGTGTTCGTTGCAACCGACGTTTCACCGATGCCATTCACGCAAATGC
>JBJTFU010000096.1:0-8612 GCA_046093585.1 Ilumatobacteraceae bacterium
ACTCTCGCGCGTGGTCGACGCCGGACTCCTCACCTCGCGGCTTCCCTCTTCGATGAACCCGCTCCTTCGCGCGGCCTGAGTGTCCTCGCCAGACGCTCTCGCTCGATCGCTCACTCACCAACTTCGCGACGAGCGCAGCGATCTCCTCACCTCAGCAAAGATCCACCTCCGCCACACTGCCCCATTCCTCCGCGAAGCCGAACACGATCGACTTGCGCGACATGCCATCTCTCGAGTCACACGAGCAGGTGCGCTCGAGGAATGGCTGGGCGACCCCGAAGTCAAGGAAGTGATGGTCAACGCCGACGGTTCGGTGTTCATCGAAGACGACACGGGACTCCGCCTCGTGGGCTCGCTTCCCACGAGCGAAACACGACTGATCATCGAGCGCGTCCTTCTGCCGCTTTCACGTCAGGTCGACCGCCTACACCCCGTGGTGGATGCTCGACTCGACGACGGATCCCGCGTGTGCATCGTGGTGCCACCCGCATCGCCACTCGGGCCGTGCCTCTCCATTCGCCGCTTCGTCGTGCACGACGTGTCGCTCGAGCACTTCGCCGACGAGGCTGCGTCCGCTCAACTTCGCCGCCTGGTGCATGACCGCTCGAACGTGGTGGTGTCGGGTCGGGCCTCCGCGGGCAAGACCACACTCGTCAATGCGCTGTGCAGGTTGATCCCCCCACACGAGCGAATCGTCACCGTGGAGGACACGTTGGAACTCGATACGGGGCTCGAGAACGTCGTGCGCCTCGAGTCGCAACCACCTTCGATCGAGGGGGGTGGTCAGGTGTCGCTTCAGCAACTCGTGCGCGCCGCGCTCCGTTTGCGACCGGATCGACTCGTCGTCGGCGAGGTGCGCGGAGCGGAGGTGCTCGACATGTTGGAAGCCATGACCACCGGCCACCACGGATCATTCACCACGTGTCATGCCAACTCAGCCGACACCGCAATCGACCGTCTCTCCGCACTCGTGGTTCGTCATCACCGCGGCTGGTCACACTCGGATGCTCGTCGCTTGGTGGGTTCGGCCGTCGGTGCGGTCGTACACCTCGAGCGCGACGCCACTGGCGCTCGGAGGTTGGCTGAAATTCATCGTGTTTCGCCTTCGTGACCACCATCCTCGGTCTCATGGCGATGGGTGCCTTGACGGCATTCCTCCTCGTCATCGTCGTCGTCCCGCGGCTGACCGCCCGCGTTGCACTCTCACGCATGCAACGGTCGGATCCTCCACCGACGAGTGCCCCCGCGTCGCCTCTGCCGGGCGATCTGCAATGGGCGGAGTTCCTCGAGCAGTGGGCACGCGAGTGCATCGCGGGTTCGTCGCTTCACTCGGGATTCCTGCGATCCGTGCAGCGGTACCCCGACATCGAGCAGCACCTCGCGGACACCGTTCATGCGCTCCGTCGGGGCGGATCGCTCGTCGAGCATGTCGATGCTCGTCTGCCGGCGCACTGGCGCAGGGTGCTCCATCTCGTCGGACGCACGCAACGAGTGGCGTCGCTCACACGAGAAGCACGACGGATTCGCCAGTGTGAGGCCGAGAAGTCGGAGATCGCTGGACAATTGGCCACCGTTCGCACCTCGCTGAGCGTGCTCGCGTGGGCACCCCTCTACGTCTCGGGCTTCATCCTCACCGTTGGCTCGTCCGCGCGTACTTTCATGTTCGGGTCGTCAGTGGGTCTCGTGATCGTGCTCATCGGCGTGGTTCTCCAGGTGATGGGCAGAAAGTGGATCGCGCGTCTCCTCACACCCACTCCTCCACCTCGCGATACCGAATTGGTGGACGAGATCGCCGCTGCGCTCGAAGCGGGGTTCACGATTCACGAGGCAGTCGCGCTCCCCATGTCGAGTCATCGTCATGCGGTGCACCACATGTCCTTCGACGAGATGCTCGCCGCACTGCGAGCGGACTCCCCCGAACTCTCACCCATGATCGATCTGCTCGTCTCGGCAACTGAGCACGGGTTGCCCCTGGCCGAACGGTTGAACGAGTTCGCCGCGTCTCAGCGTGCTCGCCGAGCCGAAGATTCGCGTGCACACATCCGCCGCATGTCCGTGAAAGCCAACGTGCCGCTCGTGGTCTGCGTCTTGCCGTCATTCATCCTGCTGTCGTTCACCCCACTCGTCGTTTCGATCGTCGCGCCGCTCTCGTCGGTGAATCCGTGAAGCCTCGTCCTCGCTTCGAATCCGGTCAGGCCACCACCGAGTACGCCCTCGTCCTGCTCGGTGTCGGCGTCATTGCGCTCCTCGTGATTGCTTGGGCCACCGAAGGAGGTGGCGCCGGCCGCATTGGCGAGTTGTTCGACCTCGTGATCGACAACGTGATCTCCCGCACCGATGTCCAGGAGGGCTGAACCCGGACAATCCTCGGTGGAATTCGCCCTGGTCTTTCCACTCGCGCTTCTTGCCATGTGGCTCGTGGTGCAGTCTGCGCTGGTGGTGCGCGACCAGTTGGCGCTCTGGCGTACGGCGGGAACCGCCGCCCGCATCGCCTCAATCTCCCCCGGCGACGAGGCCAACGTCCACGAGCACGTGCGCCAACATCTCCATCTGCGCAATGTTGAGGTGCAGGTGGATCGCTCTCCACCTCTCATCACGGTCACCTTGTCGAGTCCTTATGAAGTTCGTACGTGGTTCTGGGGAGTTCGCCTCTTCACGATGAAGGCGTCAGCCACGATGTACGAAGAGGCAGTGGGGTAGCGTCGCCTCGATGATCACCGTGTGGGTGTTCGGCGACCAACTCAACCGTCGAATCGGAGCATTGGCGGACGCCGACCCCACGACTCATCGTGTGCTGTTCGTCCAATCCGCACACAAGATCGCTTCGAAAGCGTGGCACCGCCAGCGTCTGCACTTCTACCTCGCGTCGATGCGGAGGTTCGCGACGGAACTCGAAGAAGCGGGTTTCGAGGTGGACTATCGAGTCGCACCGACGATGGGTGAGGGTCTTCGCCAGCATGTGGCCGTTCATCGCCCCAGCGAAGTCATCGCCACCGAGCCGAACAGTCTGAACTCCCGTTCCCTCCTCGGAAGGTTGGGTGTTCGCACGGTGCGTTCGAATCAATTCCTCTGCCACCCAGACGACTTCACGGCGTTCACCACCACACGCAAGTCGTTCAAGATGGAGGACTTCTATCGCTGGCAGCGCAAACGACTCGGCTACCTCATGAGCGGTGACGAACCGGAGGGCGGTGCGTGGAACTTCGATGCCGACAACCGGCTCCCCCCACCGAAGAACCGCACGTGGCCCGATCCCCCGCTCGAGGAGCTCGATGACCTCGATCGTGAAGTGATCGCCGACCTTCCCGACGACGCATGGGGCGCATCACCGACGGGATGGTGGTCGACCTCGCGCAGTGGCGCACTTGCGCGCCTCGAGCACTTCGTCACCACACTGCTGCCCGACTTCGGGCCCTACGAGGACGCGATGTTGCACGACGACTGGCACCTCGCCCACTCCGTGCTCTCGCCCTATCTCAACAACGGGTTGCTACTCCCCGGCGAAGTGGTGGAACGAGTGATCGAGGCCTTCCGCGCGGGCAACGTGCCGATCAACTCGGTGGAGGGTTTCGTCCGCCAAGTCATCGGCTGGCGCGAATTCATCTGGAACATGTACTGGCGCGAGATGCCCGCCATGCGCAGCGCCAACCATCTTGCGGCCGAACGCCCTCTGCCGCCGATGTTTCTCGACCCGTCGAGGACCCAGATGCGTTGCATGTCGCGCGTGTTGAACGACATCCATGAGCGTGCCTGGGTACACCACATCCCTCGCCTGATGATCCTCGGCAACTTCGCGCTCACCTCTGGTATCCACCCGTGGCAATTCACGGAGTGGATGTGGCGATCGTTCGTCGACGCCGCGGAGTGGGTGATGGCCCCAAACGTGATGGGCATGTCGCTGTATGCCGACGGGGGAAAGGTGGCGACGAAGCCATACGCAAGCGGTGGTGCCTACATCGACAAGATGAGTGACTTCTGCAAGGGCTGTCACTTCGACCGCAAGGCACGCGTTGGCGAACGGGCCTGCCCCTACACCACCTTGTATTGGGACTTCCTCCTCCGCCACCAGGAATCGTTCGTGCGGAACCCCCGTATCGCCCAGCAAGTTCGTGCCGCACAGAAATTGAGCGACGTGGACGAAGTGAGGGCACGCGCGTCGGACGTTCTCGACGTTCTCGACGCCGGCTCGCTGTAGGCGATCTATTCCATCAACCCTTCGAGTTCTGCTTCCTCGGCAACCAATTCCTTCATGCTGGCAACTCGCTTCACATCGAGAGTGCCACTCTCCACTGCGGCTACCACCGCACAACCTGGCTCCGACTCGTGCTTGCAATCACGGAACTTGCACGAGTCGGCGAGGCTGAAGATCTCGGGAAAGGCGCGTTCGATCCCGTGGCCGCTCAACCATAGGCTCACCACCCGCAGTCCGGGTGTGTCCACGAGCCAACGTCCCTGCGGCAACTCGATCAACTCGGCGGCAGTGGTCGTGTGACGTCCGCGCTGGTCACCCTCCCGAACTTCGCCCGTCACTTGTTGCTCCGAACCGCTCAGTGCATTGGCCAGCGACGACTTGCCCACGCCGCTCGCACCGATCAACGCGATCGCGCATCCTGTCGGGAGATCGGCCAACAAAGCGGTGAGTCCCTCCCCCGACGTCGCGCTCACCGCATGCACGGACACACCGGCGCTGACTCGTTCGACCTCGGTCATTCGTTCTGCAAGGACCACCGGATCGACCAGATCGGCCTTGTTCAGTACCAGTCGTGGGGTGGCCATGCTGTCGAGCGCCACGGTCAACTCCCGCTCGATCCGGCGGGGGTTCACCTGCTGATCGGCCGCCTGGACCACCAGCACCACGTCCACATTCGCTGCGATGACGTCCTTCTGCACTCGAACTCCGTCGCCCGATCGGCGACGTGTGATCGCCGATTTCCGCGGCAACACACTCGTCACTCGTTCGCCGTCGATGGTGACGATGTCGCCCACCGCCACCTCTGCACCGATGTTGCGTACACGTGATTCGTCGACGCTCTCGACGTTTCGCAGCGTGCTCCACCCACGATCGATGCGAATCACGCGCCACTTCGTCACCGCTGTATCCGTCGAAGTCGTGTGCGCATCAGAAGTCATTCACCTCACGACGCTACCGATATCAAAGCCATGCTGCGTTTGGATTTGCGTGGATAGCCTTGACAACCCCGTGTCTCAGCACCTAACGATGAAAAGTCATGTCTAAGCCCCTCGTCATCGTCGAGTCGCCTGCAAAGGCGAAGACGATCTCCAAATATCTGGGATCGGCGTTCGACGTTCGCGCTTCCGTTGGTCACATCGCCGACCTTCCGAGCAAGGGGCTGTCGGTCGACGTAGAGAACTCGTTCAAGCCCACCTACGAGCTCACCGAGCGTGGCAGCACGGTGATCAAGGAGTTGAAAGGCGCGCTCAAGGACGCCACCGAGCTCTACCTCGCCACCGACGAAGACCGGGAGGGCGAGGCCATCGCCGCCCACCTCTTCGATTACCTGAAGCCGAAGGTGCCGGTTCGGCGCATGGTCTTCCACGAGATCACCAAGTCCGCCATCGAGGAGGCGATCGCCCACCCACGCGACATCGACTACAAACTGGTCGACGCTGCCGAGGCCCGTCGCATCCTCGACCGCCTCTACGGATATATGGTGTCCCAGATCCTGTGGCGCAAGGTCAATCGCGGGTTGTCGGCGGGACGCGTGCAGAGCCCGGCGATTCGCCTCGTCGTCGAGCGCGAGCAGGAGCGCATGGCCCACATTTCGGCGATCTACTGGGACCTCGAGGCGGTCACCGATTCCCAGCCTTCCTTCGTCGCCACCCTCCAGTCACTCGACGGCGCCCGCACCGCCACGGGCAAGGACTTCAACGAGAAGGGCGTCGCCAAGGAGGGCGTCACCGTGGTCGACGGCGCCCGCGCCGAGAGCCTGCGCGACGGTCTCGTCGGCTCTCCTCTCGCGGTGCGCAGCGTGGAGGACAAGCCCTACCGCAAGTCACCGAAGGCGCCGTTCATGACGAGCACCCTTCAGCAAGAGGGGGGCAACAAACTGCGCATCACGGCGAGCGAGGTGATGCGCATCGCCCAAGGTCTCTACGAAGCGGGATACGTCACCTACATGCGTACGGACGCCGTCACGCTCTCGGCAGAGGCCTTGTCGGACGTTCGCCAGCAGATCAGCAAGTCTTTCGGGGAGCCATACCTGCCGGCCGAGCCCCGCACGTACAAGTCGAAGGTGAAGAACGCCCAGGAAGCACACGAGGCCATCCGCCCGTCGCTGCCGTTGCGCAGCCCGGAAGAGGTATCCAACGAACTGCGCCCGAATGAACTCGCCCTGTACCGCTTGATCTGGCAACGAACGCTCGCCTCGCAGATGACCGATGCCCTCGGCACCACCGTCACGATGAAACTCGGTGCGCAGAGCAACGGCCAAGACTGCGAGTTCTCGGCGAGTGGCACCACGATCACGTTCCCCGGCTATCGCCAGGTGTACCAAGAGGTCGAAGACGACAGCGAGGAAGAATCGGAGGCACTCCTGCCTCCACTCAAGGTCGGCGATCAAGTGAGCATCTCGGAGGTGAAGGCACTCGAGCACCGCACGTCTCCCCCTGCGCGCTACACCGAGCCGACACTCGTCAAACGACTCGAGGAGGAAGGAATCGGGCGGCCCTCGACGTATGCCTCCATTCTCGGCACGATCATCAATCGCGGATATGTATGGAAGAAGGGTCAGGCGCTCGTTCCTTCATGGACGGCGTTCGCGGTCGTACGCCTGTTGAAGGATCACTTCACCACGCTGATCGACTTCCGCTTCACCGCCACCGTCGAAGAAGAGCTCGACGAAATCGCCGAGGGCAAGCGAGTGCGCGACGCATGGCTGGGCGAGTTCTACTACGGCAACGGGAAGGAACTCCCGGGGTTGAAGCCACTCGTCGAACACAACGTCGAGAACATCGACGCCGCCAAGTTGAACGCATTCCACGTCGGCGCCAACCCGGAAACGGGAGAGATCATCGAGGCCCGCCCCGGCAAGTACGGCCCGTACATCCGCTGCGGGGATCTGACCGCCGCGATCCCCGACAGCATGGCGCCCGACGAACTCACCGTCGACGTCGCACTCGAGATCCTCTCCCGACCGAAGTTCGACGACCCGATCGGTGAGCACATGGGTCACCCCGTGTACAAGAAAACGGGCAAGTTCGGCCCGTACGTGCAGTGGGGCACCGCCGACGACCCGCCCGCAGGCAAGGAGAAGCCGGTGATGGCATCACTGTTTTCCACGATGACGATCGAGACACTCACCTTCGAGGACGCGATCAAGTTGCTCTCGCTCCCCCGCGTGGTCGGCAATCACCCCGAAGACGGCGAACCGATCACTGCACAGAACGGCCGCTATGGCCCCTACATCTCCAAGGGCAAGGAGAGCCGCTCCATCGAGTCCGAAGATCAGATCTTCACGATCAAGCTCGACGAGGCTCTCACCAAACTCGCCGAGCCCCGCGTGTACGGACGGCGTGGGCCGGCCAAACCACCGCTCAAGGAGTTCGGCAACGATCCGGTGAGCGGTCGACCCGTGGTGGCCAAGGATGGCAAGTTCGGCGTGTACGTGACCGACGGTGAAACGAACGCCAGCCTCACTCGTGGCGATCGTCTCGAGTACGTCACACCGGAACGCGCGTACGAATTGTTGGCCGTTCGACGCGATGCCGAACCGAGTTCGAAGAAGCGCAAGAGCGCGGCCAAACCCGTGAAGAAGGCCGCCAAGAAGACGGTGAAGAAAGCGGCGAAGAAGGCTTCTGCCAAGAAACCTGCCAAACTTCCTGAGGAATGAACCGAGGCAACTACATCGCCTTCGAAGGTCTCGAGGGTTGCGGCAAGTCCACTCACGTCACACGGCTGGCAACTGCCTTGAACGCTGTCGCGACTCGGGAGCCGGGCGGCACGGAGATCGGTGCGGCCCTTCGCGCCACGATGTTGGACGCCAAGAACACCTCGCTCTCACCGCGATCAGAGGCACTGATGATGGCCGCCGATCGTTCCCAACACATCCAGCAGATCGTGCTTCCCGCCATCGAATCGGGCCGTCACGTCGTCAGTGATCGCAGCGTGTTCTCGTCGCTCGCCTACCAGGGTTACGGACGGCAGCTCGATCTTGGATCGCTCCGTCAGCTGAACTCGTGGGCGATCCAAGACGTGTGGCCCGATCTGGTCGTCTTCATCGACGTCTCCATGGACGTCCTCTTCGAGCGCTTGAAGAAGCGTGAACTCGACCGCTTCGAGCGCGAGGACCGGTCGTTCTTCGAACGCGTCTTGCGCGGATTCCACGAGATGGCTGAGGGCGAGCCCTCCAGGTGGCTGATCATCGACGGCTCACCACCCAAGGACGAGCTCGAGTCGATCATCCGCCAGGCCGTCACCGACCGACTCGGCATCTGATGGCGCAGACCATCTGGAGCGGTGTCGTCGGACAAGAACGTGCCGTCCAGCGACTCGCCGGTCTTGCCACGAACCGGGTGCACGCGTATCTCTTCGTCGGACCCGAGGGCTGTGGCAAAGAACTCGCCGCACGCGCTTTCGCCGCTCGACTGGTCAC
>JBJTFU010000097.1:0-3951 GCA_046093585.1 Ilumatobacteraceae bacterium
TCCCTGGCGCAGTCGCACTGCTCAAGAAGTCCGGCTACACGAAGGCCAACCCGCTCAAGATCGAGCTCACGGCACCGGACGACACCGGCGGTCTCGTGCTCATGATTCAGGCGTTTGCCGAAATGGCCAAGAAGACCGACGGCGTGTGCATCGTCGATGCGAAGGTCATCGACGGCGGCACCTACTGGTCGGCCAAGGGTCAGTACATGAACACCGGATTCTTCACGACCTACTGGTCGCCGCGTAACTACCTCGCACAGGTCGCGGCATCCATGGACGTGTACCCGGAGACCAAGTGGCCGGCACCAGGAACGACGTTCCGCGCCGACTACGAAAAGGCCGTCGGAACCAACAACAAGGCGAAGCGCAAGGAAATCGTCGCGCGCATGCAGAAGGAAGAGTTCGAAAAGGGCGGATACATCATCCCGTTCTTCAACAACTTCGCCGATGCATTCTCGAACAAGTTGCAGGGCGTCGACACGAGCCCAAGCCAGTTGAACATGGGGTACTTCGGTCACGGCTTCAAGGGCTGGTACCTGGCCTAAGACTCGGGACCAACCGAGGCAGTCTGGACTGCCGCCCGCTTCGGCGGGCGGCAGTTCCATAACTAGCGAAGTGTGGGGGATTGTGAAGGGATACATTGCGCGCTTCCTCGTGAAGCGCATCGCGCTCGGTCTCGCGACGCTCTTGGTCGTGTCGCTCCTGATCTTTTTGATCACCCAGGCGCTGCCATCCGATCCAGCCGAGTCGATGCTCGGTCGTGAGGCGACTCCCGAGGCACTCGAAGCCCTTCGCGCGCAGTTCGGTCTCGACAAGCCGATCTACGAGCAGTACCTATCGTGGCTCGGAGGGGTCGTCACCGGTGACCTCGGCGAGTCGTTCGCCACGATGATGCCGGTCAGCGAATTGATCGGTCCACGAATCGGGGCATCGTTCTTCTTGCTGCTGCTCGCAGCGATCGGGTCCATTCCGATCTCGATCGTCATCGGTTCGTATGCCGCATTGAAGCGAGACAAGCGCTTCGACACCTCGAGTTCGATGATCTCGCTCATCTTGGCGGCGCTGCCCGAGTTCGTCGTCGGCACCGTGCTCACGGTGCTCTTTGCCACCACGGTCGTGCAGTGGCTGCCGGCGGTCACCTATCTTGCTCCCGGTGAACCACCATGGTCGGACATGGCAGGACTCGTCCTGCCGGTCCTCACCCTCGTCATTTCGGTGACTCCGTACGTCGCGCGAGTGATGCGGGCTGCGATGGTCGAGGTGCTCGAGAGCGACTACATCGAGATGGCTCGGCTGAAGGGCATGGACGAGCGCACCGTGTTGTGGCGGCACGCGATTCCGAACGGCATCGGACCGAGCTTGCAGGTGATCGCGCTCAACCTCGCCTACCTCGCCGGTGGCGTCATCATCGTCGAGCGCCTCTTCAACTATCCCGGACTCGGCACCGCTCTCGCCGATGCCGTCCGTTCGCGCGACATGCCGATCGTGCAGTTCCTCACCTTGCTGATCGCCACCGTCTACGTGGTGACCAACCTGCTCTCCGACATCGGAACCGTGCTCGTCACGCCACGCCTGCGACCGAGGTTGAAGTGAGCGCCGTGGTCACCGAGCAAGCAACGGTCGAGCGTCCACCGTCGCTCATCGTCCAGGCGCTCAAGTTGCGACGCACCCAAGTTGGCATCACGATCGCGACGCTCATTGCTCTCATTGCACTCGTTGGGCCGTTCCTCGCGCCGTTCGGGTCCACCGAGTTCGTCGATTCACCGAACCTGATGAGCGTGCCGGGCACCGTGTTTGGAACCGACTACTTCGGCCAGGACGTCTTCTCGCGCTTCCTCTTCGGCGGGAGGTCGATCCTGCTCCTCGCACTCGCCGCCACCTCTATCGGCATCGTCCTCGGCACGTCGCTCGGTCTGATCGCCGCCTACAACCGGGGACGCCTCGACGAAGTCATCATGCGCACGTTGGACGTCATCTTGTCCTTTCCGCAGGTGCTCTTGTCACTCCTCGTCATCTCGATGTTTGGACCGAGCAACCTTCTCATCATCCTGACCGTCGGACTCTCGACGACTCCACGCATCGCGCGCATCATCCGTGGCGCTGCGGTGCCCGTCGTCGAACGTGACTTCATCGCCGCCGCGGAAGCCTTGGGGGAGAGTCGTCGCAGGGTGATCTTTGCCGAGGTGTTGCCGAACGTGACGTCGTCGCTCCTGGTCGAAGTCAACCTGCGACTCACCTACAGCATCGGAGGCATCGCGTCGCTTGCGTTCCTCGGATTCACCCCCAATCCGAACTCGGCGAACTGGGGTCTCATGATCCAGGAGAACCGTGTCGCGCTCACCGAGCAGCCGTGGGGCGTCGTGCTCCCGACGGTCGCGCTTGCGCTCCTCACCATCGGCACCGGTCTCATCGGTGATGGCATGTCGCGCGTGTCCGCGGGCATCGACCGTGGAGGCAAGGGTGAGTAAGGGTCTTGCGATCACGAACCTCCGACTGAACGTCGCGGCCTCCGGCAACGACATTGTCGACGAGGTAACGCTGTCGATCGAGCCAGGTCGAGTCCTCGGACTCGTCGGTGAGTCTGGTTCGGGCAAGACCACCGTCGGTCTCGCCGTTCTCGGTCACGCGCGTCGCGGCGTGCAGATCGACCATGGCTCGGTGACGTGCGGCGGCATCGAGGTGCTCGCGCTGGACGACGAGGGCAAGCGCAAGATCCGTGGCGAGCGCGTCTCCTACGTGCCGCAGGATCCCGCGTCGTCGCTCAATCCGGCGCTGCGTATCGGCACCCAGTTGATGGAGGTGCTCGAGGCCCACGACTTCGGTGGTTCCGATGCTGCGCGAAAGTCACGCATAAAAGAGATGATGGCCGAGGTGCTCCTGCCGACCGACGACGAGTATCTCGAGCGTTATCCGCACCAGCTCTCGGGAGGCCAGCAGCAGCGAGTCGGACTCGCCATGGCTTTCGCCTGTCGACCGTCGGTGATCGTGCTCGACGAGCCGACGACACGTCTCGACGTGTCGACCCAGGAACACGTGCTCGCCACGATTCGCTCGCTCACTCGCGAGCACGGCGTTGCTGCGCTCTACATCACTCACGACCTTGCGGTCGTGGCCGATCTCGCCGACGACGTCGCGGTGATGTACGCGGGTCGAGTGGTGGAGCAAGGGCCCGTGCGCCAGATCTTCACGAATCCCGCGCATCCTTACACCCGTCACTTGGTGGCTGCCGCTCCCGACATCGAGGGCGCTCGACAGATCGTCGGTCTTTCCGGTCGGGCGCCGTCGCCGGGCAAGCGACCGCAAGGGTGCTCGTTCGCCCTGCGCTGCGAACTCGCCACCGACGAGTGTCGCAGTGCCTTTCCGGCATCCGTCACCGTCGGTGATCGACACGTTGCTCGCTGCATGAAGGTCGGTTCGGTGCCCGAGTCGACGAAGGCCGTACCGCTCGGTGCGCGTTCGGCGGCCAAGGGCGAGGCGATCGTCGAGCTTCGTGGCGTGAACGCCGCGTATTCGGGCAATGTCGTCGTGCACGACGTGACCCTCACCATCCGCAAGGGTGAGTGCCTCGCACTCGTGGGCGAGTCGGGCTCCGGTAAGACCACCGTCTCGCGTGCGATCGGTGGTCTGCATCGGGAATGGGACGGCGAAATCACGTTCAAGGGCGAATCGCTCGGACTGACGTCGCGCAAGCGCACGATGGCCCAGCGTCTCGGCATCCAGTACGTGTTCCAAAACCCGTATGGCTCGCTCAATCCGCGACGCACCGTTGGCGACTTGATCGTGCGCCCGTTGCTCATTGCCGGATCGTCCCGCGAGGAGGCAGACAAGGCGATCTTGGACGTGCTCGAGAAGGTCAACTTGCCGGCCTCGTATTCCGGCAAGTATCCCGACCAGCTCTCGGGCGGCGAGCGTCAACGCGTCGCCATCGCCCGAGCGCTCGTGTCCAAGCCC
>JBJTFU010000098.1:0-4791 GCA_046093585.1 Ilumatobacteraceae bacterium
TCTGGTTACAGGCTTGCTCATTGATCGGAATCGCCGTCTGGATCGAACACCCCGTCGCTAACGTCGCAGCCTTTCTTCTGATCGGCAGAACCCAGCCACAACTCCTCGCTCGCGAGGAGTTGTGCATGGGTTCTGCCGATCAGAAGAAAGGCTGCGACGTAAGCGACGGGGTGATCGATCCAGACGGCGATTCCGATCAATGAGCATGCCTGTAACCAGACGCTCATCACCGAAATTGCATTCCGCACCGAAGGTATCTGTCGTAACTGAGCGCGAAACTCCGACGTCGGACGTCCATTCGAATCGATAAAGGTTGAGCCCACCGCGGTTGACGGCATCTCGCGAACCATTCCACCGAGGCGAGTCACTGGTGTGGCAGTCACGGGCGTGGCCCCATGGTCAATTCCTACCAGCCCCGTTCGACCCACTCGGCGAGGTGCGGTCGCTCCGTGCCGATCGTGGTGTCCGCACCATGGCCGGGCAGCACGATGGTCTCGGGTGGGAACGTGAACAACTTGGTGTCGATCGAGTGGATGATCGTGGCGAAGTCGCCGCCTTCGAACGTGGCGTTACCCGGACCGCCGGGAAAGAGCGTGTCGCCGGTGAAGAGCAACGGGGTGCCCTCTACGTGGAACGAAATCGAACCTTCGGTGTGTCCGGGATTGTGGATCGCGCGTAGGCGGAGGCGACCCACTTCGATCACTTCGGCATCGTCGATGAAGACGTCGTATCCGACTTCCTTCAGGCGCGGCGCGTCGAGTGCGGTGACGGCCACCTCGTATCCGGCCTCGCGCATGGCGGGCACTGCCTGAATGTGATCCCAGTGACCGTGGGTCTCCAGCACCCGGCGGACACCGAGACGGGTGCACAGTTCGAGGAGTTGCTCGTGCTCGTTGGCGGCATCGATGAGTACGGCCTCGCCCGACTCGGTGCAGCGCACCACGAACACGTTGTTTTCGAACGGGCCGACGACGACCTTGTGCACCTCCACGCCAGTCGCGCGCCAATGCAGGGTGTCCGACATCGGTTCAGTATGGCGCGACCGGATGGCAGGGTCCCGACCCGTGGCTCGGGAAATACCGAGTGGATTGGCGTTTGGGAGCCCTGAACGGGCACAATTGAGTCATGAACTTTGCCTTCACCGAAGAACAGGAAGAGCTCCGCAAGACCGTCCGGGCGTTCCTCGACTCCAAGTCGCCGGAAACCGCGGTCCGCGAGCAGATGGAGGCCGACAACGGTTTCGACCCTGCCGTGTGGGCACAGATGGGTGAGCAGATGGGCCTGCAGGGCCTGTCCATCCCCGAGGAGTTCGGCGGTTCGGGATTCTCGTTCGTCGAGTTGGGTGTGGTGTTGGAGGAGATGGGTCGCGCGTTGTTGTGCGCCCCGTATTTCTCCACCGTCGTGCTCGCAGCGAACGCGCTGCTGCACTCGGGTGACGATGCCGCGAAGAAGAAGTACTTGCCAGGAATCGCCAGTGGCGAGACGATCGCCACGCTTGCCGCCACCGAGCCTTCGGGAGCATGGGACGAGGCCGGCATCACGATGACGGCGAAAGGTTCTGGCAGTGACTTCACGTTGTCCGGCACGAAGATGTTCGTGCTCGACGGCCACACCGCGAGCCTGATCATCGTCGCCGCACGCACCGGCAAGGGTGTGTCGTTGTTCGCCGTCGACGGCAACGCCAAAGGCCTCACTCGCACTGCTCTGTCGACCATGGATCAGACGCGCAAGCAGGCCAAGCTCGAGTTCGCCGACACGCCGGCCACGTTGATCGGCACCGACGGCAAGGGCTGGGACGTGCTGTCGAAGGTGTTCGACCTCGCTGCGGTGGCCCTCGCCGCCGAACAGGTGGGTGGAGCCCAGCGCGTGCTCGACATGGCGGTGGAATATGCCAAGGTGCGCGTGCAGTTCGGTCGCCCGATCGGTTCGTTTCAAGCGATCAAGCACAAGTGCGCCGACATGTTGCTCGAGGTGGAGTCGGCGAAGTCGGCCGCCTACTACGGCATGTGGTGTGCGGCGGAGATGAACGAGGAGTTGCCGTCGGTGGCGTCGCTCGCCAAGGCGTACTGCTCCGAGGCCTACTTCCATGCAGCGGCCGAGAACATCCAGATCCACGGTGGCATCGGCTTCACGTGGGAGCACCCGGCGCACCTGTACTTCAAGCGCGCCAAGTCGAGTGAGTTGCTGTTCGGTGACCCGAGTTACCACCGCGAACTCCTCGCCCAGCGCATCGGCATCTAGGTCCGTCGCGCGGCATGTCGGCCGTGACCATCTTCTTTCTGGTGATTTCGGCGCTCGCCGTCTTTGCCATCGCCGCGATCACGATCGGCCGCGAAGCGCGGCGGTTGGACTCGGTTGCTCCGCGTGCGGTGTACGACCTCGACGAGGCCGTGGAGTTCGTGGCATCACGCTTGCCCGGTGACTCTCAGGCGCGCTTGACCTACGAGGAACTGCGCAAGTTGTTGAAAGCGCACATGCAATGGCTGCACGCGAAGGGGTTGCAGCCTGGAGACGTGGTCGACCGTCGGCAGGACATCGTGGAAGAAGTCGTGGTCGGTGAAGAGACGGTCACCGCGTTCCTGCTCGGTCAGGCCGAGTCACTGCGGATCGAGGTGCTCGATGACGTGGACGTGGTGCACGTGGTGCGTGGGCACCTGGACTACTTCGAGGCGATCGGTGCGGTGGGGCCGAGGGCCAACGAGATGGATTCCTGACCGACCACGTTCTGCTTCCAGATCGACACGTAACGCTCGAGGTGTGGATTCGAGTACGGGTCGTCATCGAGGCGATCGCGCCAGCGGCGACCGATCGTCTCCACCTCGAACGGCTGGAGCAACGGTGATCGCGTCTGCGATTCGAAGTGGAACACGCGTGCGTGCGGCGTCCACACGATGCGGTAGCCGACCTCCTGCAACTTGAGGCTGAAGTCGACGTCGTTGTAGTTGGAGGGGAACTTGGTGCACAGGCCGCCCACTCGATCGAACGCGTCCTTGCGGATGAGCGCGAACGCAGCGATCACCCCCGACACCTCGCGCTGCACGCGCAACATGCACTGGGCGCCAACGTGCGCGGGAGAGCGGTGTCGGTAGAGGTCGTAGGGGACGGGGTTCAGGAGGTGTCCCGCGCTCTGGATCAGTCCGTCCTCGTACAACAGCATCGGCCCGGCCATGGCCACGGTGTGGTCCTCCAGCAGTCCGAGCATCGTCTCCACCGCATCGGGTGAGATCACCTTGGTGTCGTCGTTGACGAGGAGGAGATGTTCGCCCGTGGCGTGGGCGGCACCGATGTTCACCTTCTCGGCGAAGTTGAACGGCTTGTCATAGTCGACGAGGACGACACGCCGATCGTCGAGTCTTGCAGCAGCCTCGATTTCGCGACGCGCGTCGGCGGGCGTGTCGTGGTCGAACATCACGATCGTCTCGAGGTTGCCATAGGTGAGTGTCGACGCCAGCGATCGCAGGCAGTGGGCAGCCAAGACCACCTCGCGACCGGCGATCGTGCCGCGGGTTCCGCGTGTGGGGATGATCGCTGTAACGAGCGGCGCGCCCCGCACCTGTCGACGCACGCGCACGACGGGCACGGCGGGGTCGAGCTCGCACGAAGCGGTGATTCCGAGTCGGCGGCAGTGCTCCTCGACCGCGTGCAGGGAGGAGCTCGGGATGAGCGATTCGTTCTCGCTGCGATAGAGCAGTTGCGCCAGACGTACCAGGCTCGCCGACTCGCTCAGGCGCAACGCGCGGTCGTGTTCATGGGTGGTGGCGAGGGACTTCACGCCGCCTGCTTGCTCCACCACGTCCAGTCGTGCGGCGATCAGTGTGCCGACGTAGCAATGCCCGCGCAGTCGCTCGGGCGACCAGCCCGGACGGCGCACCTCAGCGTCGTTCTCGAAGCGTCGTGGCGCGCCGTGCAGTGAGTCGCCGTAGACGACCCGTGTGTGGGGATCCGTGAAGGCTGCTTGCAGGTCGGCGAGAGCGGTCGACGTGAGTGAATTGCCGAGGCGCAGAAAGACGACGATCGAGTCGCTCGGCAACGGCACGATCTCGCGCGCGACGGAGATGCCGGAGCGACGCATGGTGCGCATGCGGGTGATGCGCTCATGCTCGATGCTCGTGCCGAGCACCAGCCAGTGGGACGGCTTCACCGTCGAGGCGAGCAGCGACTCTGCGGTGCGGCGCACGTCGCGTGAGTGCGCATTGGACGCATCGCAGACGACGACCAGACGCGAACTCATCCGAGCAACTTCTTCAGTCCGAATCGCACCGGTCGTGGCAGGTGCCGGTAGACGAAGCGTGCGGCGCGGTAACGGTCCTCGTGCACCCAGTCGATGCGGTGCGTGGCCTGATCCTGTCTGGCGAACGAGTCGTCGAATCGATAACCCTCGAGCGAACCGTCGCTGCCGTACTTCGCCGACACTCGTGCCTCTACGCGGCTTCCGATCTCGGCGTCCTTGCGGGCGAGATCAGCGAGGTAGCGCTCGACGTCGGGCTGATCGCTCATTCAGATCATCATGTTGAGGTTTGCGGTGATCGCCATCCCCAACTCGTGGTCTCCCACGACGTCCACCTTCTTCGAGAGTGGATCGACACGACCCAGGGCCAGCTCGCAGAACGTGTTGCTGTCCATCTTCAACGTGGCGATCGGGTCCGCCACCGCATCGACGATTGCGGCACGGCCGTTGGTGACGAGCACCGGAACGTGGCGCCGCACTGGGCCCGTGATTTCGAGCACGACTCCGCGACCCTCGGGCGTACGTGCACGCTTGCCCACCACGATGGGAATGGTGCGCAGTAG
>JBJTFU010000099.1:0-5954 GCA_046093585.1 Ilumatobacteraceae bacterium
CGGCAGACCTCCACCTGGGTGACTCGACCCACCGACCACGTACACGCCCTTCACCGGCCCCGTGTTCACTGGTCGGCGAAACGCAGCGCGCATGCCGTTGGACGACGTGCCGTAGATGGCGCCGCCGGGCGAGACGGTGTCGATCATCCCCGCCGTTGCCGGGGGCTGATTCTCGAGATCCATTCGCTTCCAGCGATACAAGTTGGAGACGTGGGTGGTGATGTAGATGAGGCTCATTGCGGTGAAGCCCGGCTTGTCGAACACGATGCTGTAGGCGAACCAGGGCAGTGAGCTCGCCAACACCAGTCCCCAACCCCACCACTTGCGGGCGCCCACGAGCCACAGGCCACTGATGGCGATCAGCTCGAAGCCCACGAGCATCCAAGTCCAGGTGTTTTCACTCATGGGGCTCAGGATGGCAGTACTGGTCCTGCGAAAACCGAGGAATATGAGCCAGAATGGGGCCCATGACTGATGAATCGTCGGTAGTTGATGCTCTTGACCGTCAAATCCTCGGAATCCTTCAAAATGACGGACGAATCTCATGGCAGATGCTGGGGGATCGGGTCGGGCTCTCGGCCAATGCCGTGGCGGAGCGGGTGCGGCGGCTGATCCGGACGGGAGTGATCAAGGCCTTTCGGGCAGAGGTCAATCAGGAGGCCCTCGGCCGCACCTTGGAAGCGATCATCCATGCGCGAATGCCCCACACACAGGGCTTCGACGACGCGGTGATGAATCTCGACGACGTGTTGTGGGCCGCACACGTGACCGGGGAATCGGATGTGACGGTGGCCGTGGCCTGTGAGGGAACGTCTGGCCTGGACCACTTTTTGAAGTGGCTACAGCGTGAAGGGGCCACGGAAACCCGTACGGACGTGGTGCTGAGCAAGATCCGCTGACGCTCGACTGAGCACCTTTAGCACTCCCGACGGTAGAGTGCTAACGCCCTGAGGGGCGCCGAAACGGTCCTCAGGCACCCGAAATCGTGTTGTCACGGAGGTGTGAAATGTCCAAGATCATTGCGTTCGATGAAGAAGCCCGTCGGGGTCTCGAAAATGGCATGAACAAGCTTGCCGATGCGGTGCGAGTGACCCTCGGACCGAAGGGCCGCAACGTGGTGCTCGACAAGAAGTGGGGTGCACCCACGATCACCAACGACGGTGTGTCGATCGCCAAGGAGATCGAACTTGAGGACCCGTACGAGCGAATTGGCGCGGAACTCGTCAAGGAAGTGGCGAAGAAGACCGACGACGTTGCAGGCGACGGCACTACGACGGCGACGGTGCTCGCCTGGAGCATGGTTCGCGAAGGGTTGCGCAACGTGGCAGCCGGCGCCAACCCGATGGGGTTGAAGCGCGGCATCGAAGCAGCAGTAGCCAGTGCGGTGGAGTCGATTCGTTCGCTCGCCAAGGAAGTGGATTCGAAGGAGCAGATCGCCCAGGTGGCGGCCATCTCGGCTGCCGACCAGGAGATCGGTCAGATGATCTCCGAAGCCATCGACAAGGTGGGTAAGGACGGTGTCATCACCGTGGAAGAGAGCCAGACCTTCGGCATGGAGATGGACCTCGTTGAAGGTATGCGCTTCGACAAGGGATACATCTCGCCGTATTTCGTGACCGACGCCGACCGGATGGAGGCCGTGATCGAGGATGCGCTCCTGTTGTTGGTGAGCGGCAAGATCACCGCGGTGCGCGATCTCGTCCCCGTGCTGGAGAAGGTCATGCAGACCGGCAAGCAAGTGGTGATCATCGCCGAGGACGTGGAGGGCGAGGCGCTTGCCACGCTTGTGGTGAACAAGATCCGTGGCACGTTCAAGAGCGTTGCGGTGAAGGCACCGGGCTTTGGCGATCGTCGCAAGGCCATGCTGCAAGACATCGCGATCCTTACCGGCGGACAGGTGATCAGCGAGGAAGTGGGTCTCAAGTTGGAGAACACCTCGCTCGACCTGCTCGGCCGTGCGAAGAAGGTGGTCGTCACCAAGGACGAGACCACGATCATCGAGGGCGCCGGAAGCGATGCGGACATCAATGGACGTATCGCCCAGATCAAGACGGAGATCGACAACACCGACAGCGACTACGACCGCGAGAAGCTGCAGGAGCGTCTCGCCAAGTTGTCCGGCGGAGTTGCCGTGCTCAAGGTGGGCGCCGCCACCGAGGTGGAGCTGAAGGAGAAGAAGCACCGCATCGAAGACGCGGTGAGCACCACCAAGGCGGCGATCGAAGAGGGTGTCGTGCCTGGCGGCGGTGTGGCGTTGTTGCGTTCGCAGGCAGCGGTGCTGAAGACGGCCGACTCGCTGAAGGGTGATGAGGCCACCGGCGCGCGGATGGTTGCCCGTTCACTCGAGGGTCCGATCAAGCAGATCGCCGAGAACGCCGGCCTCGAGGGAGGCGTCGTGGGGGAGAAGGTGCGCAACATGAAGGGCAGTGAGGGCCTCAACGCCGCGACCGGCGAATACGAGGACCTTGTGAAGCTCGGCGTCATCGACGCCGCCAAGGTGACGCGCTCTGCACTGCAGAACGCGGCATCGATCGCGGCCTTGTTCCTCACCACCGAGGCCGTCATCGCCGACAAGCCCGAGGAGAACGCGCCGGCAATGCCGGGCGGCGGCATGGAGGACTTCTAATCCTCGGTCTCGTCACCGTTCAATCCGCTCGAGGGCGCGACAAGGATCTGGAGATCCTGAGTCGCGCCCTTGGCGCATCCGGCGTCGAACACCGCATCGTCGACTGGGACGACGCCGCGATCGAATGGGCGTCGTTCGATGCAGTCGTCATCCGCAGCACATGGGATTACCACCGACGTCCACGAGAGTTCGCCGAGTGGCTTTCGCGCGTGTCGATGTCGACCACCGTGCACAACCCGCAGGAGATCGTGCGGTGGAACATGGACAAGCGGTACCTGCGGGAGCTGACGAGTGCAGGGATTCCCGTCATTCCGACGACGTTCGTCGAATCGGTAGCGGATCTCGATCGGGCAAGGTTCGGCCCCGACGTGATGGTGAAGCCGACGATGAGTGCCGGATCGAACGACACTGCGCGATTCGTTGACGATCCTGAAGCGGCTCGATCATTTGCGAAGATGATTCTCGATACGGATCGGGCGGTGATGATGCAGCCGTACGAATCGGCCATCGACGAGATGGGGGAGACGGGTTTGCTGTACTTCTCCGGGAAGTTCAGTCACGCATTCTGCAAGGGTGCGATCTTTCGCGATGGAGACGCCACACACAACGGGCTGTACGTCGAGGAAGAGATCAGCCCCCGCCAACCTTCGACACACGAGATCGACCTCGGCGATCGAGCGCTGCAGATGGTGAACGACCGATTCGGCACGATACCCGTCTATGCACGTGTCGACATGGTGAGTTCCCCCGACGGATCGGCGTCGATCATGGAGGTGGAGTTGATCGAACCGTCGCTCTTCCTGCATGTAGACGAGCGTGCGGCAGCAAATGCTGCTCAAGCATTGACTGCGCTGGTAGAACCGTGATGCCATGACGGTTCCCCAGGAGGTCGATCGCTTGACCCGCGAGTTCGGGTGGAGTTCGTGTCTCCTCGGACCCCACGCAGACGGAACGTTCTCCCTGGATTCCTCTCGGGTGTCGAGCTCGTACACCAGCGACCAGATGGAGGAACTGGACGAAGGCGATGGCGGCTGGTGGTATCAGACCAGAAATCAGGTGGTTCAGTCAGTCCTCCGAGAGCATCCCGTCGACGGCTTCTTGTGGGAAGTCGGATCCGGTTCAGGTTTGGTGACGAAGTCCGTCATTGAGTCCGGCGGAAGAGCCGTTGCGATCGAGCCAAGCACACGCGGTGCCCAGCTATCTGCACAACGGGGGGTGCCGTCCATCAACGGGGTCCTTCAGGATCTTCGCTTGCCAGCCGATTCGCTTGCTGGTGTGGGAATGTTCGACGTGTTGGAGCATCTCACGCACAGGAACGAGATGTTGAGTGAAGTGCATCGCCTGCTCAAGCCGAATGGGAAGTTGTATCTCACGCTCCCTGCGCTTCAGCCTCTTTGGAGCCAGTTCGACGTCGATGCAGGACACCACCTCCGGTACTCGAAGCGGATGATCCAACGGGAATTGAGAGAAGCCGGATTCGAAGTGGTCAAGGTCAAGTATTTCTTCCTGCTTTCACTTCCCGTCGTGTTCCTCGTTCGAGCGGTACCTTTCCGCCTCGGGCGCAAGCAGTTGGTGGCAACGGGAACGATGTTGCGGAGCGAGATCGGCGTGTTGGGCAAGGTGGCGACAGCGCTCGAACTGTGGTGGAGCAAGGTCGGCCTGATCGGTACTTCGCTCCTCGTGGTGGCCCGTAAGCCCTAGTTGGTGTCACCCTGCTCGCGCAGGAATTGCTCCACTTCATCCATCAGTGTCGAAGCATCGGCAGCGTCGTCGCCAGTGTCCACCGCGAAGTCGAACTGCAGCTGACCGTCATCCACCTCGTCGTCGAGGCTCATGCCGCTGTCGGTCATCGTTTCCAGCCGCTCGACGTAGGCCGCGAGATCCTCATCGTCGCTGACGAGTGAATCGACCTGCTCTTCGTACTTTGCCACCATGCTCATGACGGTGGCGACGGGGGCAGGCGTGCCGATGATCTCGCAGGCCCGACGCATGAGCGATAGCGATGCCTTTGGCGACGGAACCTGCGAGGCATAGGCAGGGACTGCTGCCCACAATGCGACGGAGGGCAACGCTGCAAGTTCGCAGGCATCGTGGATGACCCCGACGATTCCCACCGGGCCCTCGTAGCGCGAGCGTTGGAGTCCGAACCTCTCGATCGCCTCGGTGTCCGAGGCGGTACCGATGATCTGCACGGGACGGCTGTGGGGAACATCGGCGAGCAGCGCACCGAGCGTGACGATCATCGAAGCGTCGAAGTGCTCCGCAACACCCATCAACTGTTCGGTGAACGACCTCCAGCGGAGGCTTGGTTCTGGTCCGAGGACGAGGATGAGATCGCCTCCGGCGCCGGCTACGTGCCACAGACCGACCGTCGGCCAGACGATGCTGCGCTGACCGCCCTCCTTGATTCGCACGTGCGGACGGACCGTTGCGAAATCGGTGTACGCCTCGGGGTCGATCTCGGCGAGTGGCGTGGCGTGCCAGCCCTCGATCAGATTGCGCACCGCATTCGATGCCGCGTCGGCCGCGTCGTTCCAGCCCGTGAAGGCAGTGACAATGATGGGACTCGTCAGACTCGGCTTGGAGAGCCACCGCACATGATCAAGCGACGACATGTGGCCTCACCCTATCGCTGCTTCCTCCGAAGGGGATTGGCCAATCGTGCCAACCGAATCACGAACTTGGCGAGCGACCAGACCGACGCCACGATGAGCATCATGCGCGAGATCGATCCCTCGTGGTGCAGTGCGCGGTATCCAGCGAGCTCCGCACGTTCCATGGCGAGCACCTGGCCGCTGAGTCCGCCGCCACCGAAGGCGGGGTTGAGGCAGTGGGCGAGAGGTGCATCGATCTTCAGGCACGGACCGTGTGCAGCCACGATGCGCATCCACAACAAGTAGTCCTCCGAATGACTCCCATCCCCGAATCGCTGTGGAACCCCTCGGCGAACCATCACGGAAGGTGTGGAACAGCGATTCTTGAAGAGGAACGCGCGCAATCCCACCATGTAATGACGAGAAGCATGAATCGACGTCCACTCGTTGGCGGAGGAAAAACGGTGTCGATGACACGACATCACCGTCGACGAGTGTGCATCCATCATGTTCACTTGAATCTCGAGCTTTCGTGGGTGCCAGGCATCGTCCGCATCCAGGAAGGCGATCAACTCGCCCTGTGCAACATCCCAACCGGTGTTGCGTGTGACTCCGGCCCCCAAGTTCGTGGTCAATCTGATGAGCCGCACCGGCACCGGAGAGTTGACCGCTAGTCGCTCCACGACGGCACACGTGTCATCGTCGCTCGCATCGTCGACGGCGATGATCTCACT
>JBJTFU010000100.1:0-5013 GCA_046093585.1 Ilumatobacteraceae bacterium
CTTCTGCTCGTTGTAGTACTTGACACCGAGCGCGAAGCCCTGCATCCACACCGTTACCGGCGGAATGTTGATACCGCCATAGGTGCCGACCACACCCGTCTCCGACATTGCGGCAGACAGGTAGCCCGTGAGGAACGCGCCCTCATTGGCGGCGAAGGTCAAGCCCTGAACGTTGGCAGCGGAGGTACCCGAGTCGACGATGGCGAAGGCCACGTCCGGGTTCGCCTCAGCAAACTTCTTGGTGGCATCCGCGAGCAAGAAGCCGACGGTGATGATGACGTCGCAACCCTTGTCGACGAACGACTGCAGGTTCGGGTCATAGTCAGCGTCGCCCTGCGACTCGAGATACTCGGCAGTGACGCCGAGTTCGGCCTGGGCCTGCAAGAGACCCTCGTAGGCGGCTTGGTTGAAGCCCTTGTCGTCCACGCCACCGACATCGGTGACCTGGCAAGCCAAACCGGTCGGTTCGGCAGTGGTCTCTTCGGTTACTGCTTCGGTGTCCTCCGTCGCGGTGTCGTCGGAACCGCCGCATGCGGCAAGTCCGACCACTGCAACGAGGCCGATTGCGAGACCCTTGAAAGTCCGCTTCCTCATTGTGTGTTTCTCCCTCTCATGCGTCGTGCACGACGCATGTGCTTGTAGTTGCGCCGAGCATAGTGCAGGTTGCGATCAGGCTCGAAAGCCGGGCAGCACCACCTCGGCGAGGAGACGGTCGCGCTCCGTCTGACCAATGAAGGCCGAGCGCACCGCCGCCACCGTGGTGGCGAGGAACTCGCCGACCCCCCACCCGAAGGTGTCGGCCAGGGCATGCCATTCCCCCGAGATGGACGTGCGACTCATCAGACGGTTGTCCGTATTGATCGCCACGGAGAAGCCTGCCCTTAACAAAACGTCAACCGGATGACTCGCAAGATCTGGATACATCTGGGTGTGCAAGTTGGAAGACGGGCACACCTCCAACAACACTCCAGCGGCTCGGACCATCTCGGCGTCGCGACCCAACGAATACATCACGCCATCCACAGCGATGTCGTCGGCGACCCGCACCCCGTGACCGATCCGCGATGCGCCACAGGAAATCGCATCGAGGATGGACGACACTCCATCTCCCTCACCGGCGTGCAAGGTATAGGGAACTCCCTCACGGCGGAGGAGATCGAGTGCCTCGCGGTGCCGCGATGCCGGCCAACCACGTTCGGGACCCGCGAGATCGAAACCGACGACGTTCGAGCCCTTGCGTTGGATCACTTCCTCGGCGACTCGCCGCGACTCGTCCGCGTTGCGCATGGCACAGGCGATCATGTTGACGGTGATCCCGTGCCGACTCGTCGCGTCGGCGAATGCATCTTGGGCGACGTCGAACACCTCGGTGAGGCTCATCGAACGTCTCGTGAGCAGCTCTGGCGCGAAGCGCACCTCTCCGTGCACGACGCCGTCGCGCTGCAAGTCCTCGACACTCTCGAAGATGGCCCGACGGAGCGCCTCCGGCTCTTGGAGGACCGCGATGGTGTGCCCGAATGCCTGCAGGTACGTCTCGAGCGAATTCGTCGGTTTGTCTTGATGGAACCAATCGGTCAACTCGTCGAGGTCCGTGGTCGGCAGTCCCCGATACTCGATCTCCCGTGCCAGTTCGATCACCGTCTCCACGCGGAGCGATCCATCGAGGTGGTCGTGGAGCGCCACCTTGGGGAGTCGACGCAGGGCTTCTTCGTCCATCGGAGTCTTCATGTCCGACATCACCAGGGATCGATCATCGATCTGCCGAGAAGTGGTCGTCCGGCGCAACTGTCGAGTACCCGGACGATGGTGTCGGCGGTGTCCCGCGGATCGATCACGTCGTCGATCTCGACATGGCTCGCCATGCTGAGCGCGCTACCCCGCTCGTACGCCGCGGCGACGAGTCGTCCCTCCAACTCGACCGGGTCGTCGCTCGCCGCGATCTCGTTGCGGAATCCGAGGCGGACTGCACCTTCGATTCCCATGCCACCGAACTCGCCCGTCGGCCACGCGGCGATGAAATCCTTGGCGTGGAAGCCACCCCCCGCCATCGCCTGCGCTCCGAGCCCGTAGCCCTTGCGCAACACGATCGTGACCCACGGCACCGAGACGCTCGCCGCGACCACGAAGAGTCGCGCGAAGTGGCGGACTTGAGCCTGCTCCTCCGCTTGTGCGCCGACCATGAACCCGGGCGTGTCGCACAACGAGACGATCGGCAAACGGTGTGCATCGCACAGCTGGATGAACCTCGCCATCTTGTCGGCCGCGTCCCGATCGATCGCTCCTCCGAGATGACCAGGATTGTTGGCGAGAATTCCGACCGAGCGACCATCGATCCGACCGAGCACCGTGACGATGCCGACGCCGAAGTGCTGACGCAACTCGATCGACGAACCGACGTCCACGATCGAATCGATCGCCCGCCGTACCTCGTAGATCTCTGCACGATGGGGCGGCACCACGCTGCGCAACGATTCGGCATCGGGCCGAGTCACGGACGATGCCACGTTGCCGAGTGTCGTCAGATACTTGAGCGCCACGGCCACTGCCGCCGGCTCGTCGGCAACCACTACGTCCACCGAGCCGATGCGAGCATGAGTCTCGGCCGGACCGATCTGCGTGGGAGCCACCTTGCCCAAGCCCCCGCCCTCGATCATCGCCGGACCGGCCATGCCGATGTTCGCATCGCGCGTGGCGATGACGACGTCGCAACAACCGAGCAAGGCGGCATTACCGGCGAAGCAATATCCCGCGGCGATGCCGACGAGAGGCACCTCGCCGGAGAGGCCAGCGAACGATCCAAACGACGGCACATCGAGACCGGCGACCCCGGGGGCATCGACGTCACCCGGGCGACCCCCACCACCTTCGGCGAACAGCACGACGGGAAGTCGATTGCGTCGGACCACCTCCACCAGACGGTCCAGCTTGCGGTGATTGATGAAACCTTGCGTGCCCGCCAGCACCGTGTAGTCGTAGGCCAACACGGCGACCCGCAGGGCACCACCACCGATCGTCGCCACACCACAAACCAGTCCGTCGGCGGGAGTCTGGTCGATCAGTTCCTGTTCGCTCTTGCGACCGCGCTGCGCTGCGACTGCAAACGCGCCGAATTCGACGAACGATCCTGCGTCGACCAAGTCGGCGACGTTCTCACGAGCGGTGCGACGACCCGTGGCGCGGCGTTTGGCCACGGCGTCCGGACGTGCCGCGTCGTCGGTGCGGCGTCGACGCTCGAGGTATCGCGCGAGATCTTCACGATCCTCCGGGGACCGCGGAGTGAACGAGCGTTCCTGTGCCGCCTCCTCGATCCGCATCGGCGTCACGCGAACGAGTTCGTCGCCCTCGGCCACGGTGTCGCCCTGGCCGACGAACACCTGCTCCACCACTCCGTCGACATGGATTCGCACGGGATGCTCCATCTTCATCGACTCGATCACGAGGAGTGTCTCGTTTTCCGCGACGAGGTTGCCGTTTCCCACCAACATTCGGGCGATCGTGCCGGTGATTGGCGAGTGGATCGACACGTGACCAGCCACGCGGTCAGGCTATTGGTGGGATGCTCGAGGCTGTTCGATGAACGGCGTTCGTGGGCCAGGTAGGGATCGAACCTACGACCAAGGGATTATGAGTCCCCTGCTCTGACCACTGAGCTACTGGCCCCATGCGCGCCATGGCGAGCGACCACCAACGGTCGTCATGGAGCGAATCGCTCCGGGGGTGGGGATCGAACCCACGACCCACGGATTAACAGTCCGTTGCTCTGCCAGCTGAGCTACCCCGGAATACGGCGCGGTGAAGCCTACCGTCAGGCCCGGAGTTCGGGCAGTGCGGCGATCTCGTCGATGCACTCGGGATTGGCGATCGCCTCGCTGTTGCGCACCTTGCGACCGTTGACCGCGTCGGCAAGTGCGAGTTCCACCAATTTGTTGCTCCGCGTCCGCGGCAAGTCCCGCACGCTGAGTACGAGCGCCGGAACGTGTCGGGGTGTGCATGCTGCGCGAATTCGCTGCTTGACGTCGCCGATCAGTGCATCGGTCAACGTGGTGCCCTCGGCGAGACGCACGAGGAGCACCACCCGCACGTCGTTGTCCCACTCTTGGCCGAAAACACAACTCTCGAGAACATCCGGAATCTGCTCAACCACCCGATAGATCTCGGCGGTTCCGATGCGGACTCCGCCCGGATTGAGGGTGGTGTCACTTCGACCATGGATGATGAAGCCCCCGTGACTCGTCCAGGAAGCGAAGTCACCCTGCGCCCACACGCCATCGAAACGCTGGAAGTACGCGGCGCGAAACTTCGGACCAGGCGCACTCGGGTTGGGTAGTCCGTCCACGCCGTCACCCCAGAAACCGAGTGGCATGGAGGGGAACGGCTGCGTGCACACCAGCTCACCGGGCGTGAGCGGGGTGTTGCGCAACGACTCGCGCGCTTCATCGAGGGCATCGACTGCCATGCCGAGCATCGGTCCTTGGATCTCGCCACGCCAAACTGGCTTCGTCGGATCGCCACCGACGAAACAACCGCACAAGTCCGTGCCTCCCGAGATCGACGCCAAGTGGACGTCCTTCTTCACCGATTCATACACCCAGTCGAAACCCTCAGGAGAGAGCGGCGACCCCGTACTGCAGACGGTGCGCAGCGAGTCCAGGCGGTGGGTCTCGACGGGGGCCAGGCCCTGCTTACGCACCGAATCGATGTATTTCGCGCTCACACCGAGCAGCGTCACCTTCTCGGTGTCGACGATGTCGAACAGTCGAGATGTGTTCGGTGCAGTGGGAGCACCGTCGTAGAGCACCGCCGTCGCACCCGACGCGAGCACGGACACGAGCCAATTCCACATCATCCAACCCGTGGTGGTGAAGTACAGGACACGATCGTCGGGCCGCACGTCGCAGTGCAACTGGTGTTCCTTCATGTGTTGGAGCAAGACACCGCCCGTGCGATGAACGATGCACTTGGGAACTCCCGTCGTTCCCGACGAATAGAGCACGTACCACGGATGATCAAAAG
>JBJTFU010000101.1:0-4889 GCA_046093585.1 Ilumatobacteraceae bacterium
CGCATCCAAGAAGGCGTCGTGTCACTTGCCAGTTACGGCGGCATCTTCCACCGCAACGTCCAGGCTTCAGGGGTCATCCCGCAGATCTCCGTCATCTTGGGCCCGTGCGCAGGTGGCGCCGTGTACTCACCGGCAATGACCGACTTCATCTTCATGGTCCGCGAAACCAGCCACATGTTCATCACTGGCCCGGATGTCGTCAAGACCGTGACCGGCGAAGACGTGACACTCGAGGAACTTGGTGGCGCAATGAGCCACGCCTCCAAGAGCGGTGTCGCCACGTTCGTGAGCCAAGACGAGCACGCCTGCCTGCAAGACGTCCGCTACCTGCTCAGCTTCCTCCCGCAGAACAACCTCACCGATCCACCTCCCAGCGAGTCAACCGACGACCCGACACGACTCTGCGAATCACTGCGCAGCATCCTCCCCGCGTCGGCCAACCAGCCCTATGACATGAAGAAAGTCGTTGCCGAGATCGTCGATGACGGTGAGTTCTTCGAATACTTCCCGCACTGGGCCAAAAGCATCATCTGCGGTTTCTCACGGCTCAATGGCCAGACCGTCGGCATCGTCGGCAACCAGCCGATGGTGCTTGCCGGCGTGCTTGACATCGAGTCGAGTGAGAAGGCTGCGCGCTTCGTGCGCACCTGCGACGCATTCAACATCCCGATCGTCACCTTCGTCGACGTCCCTGGATTCCTCCCCGGCGTCGACCAGGAATACGGCGGCATCATACGCCACGGCGCCAAGTTGCTGTACGCCTACTGCGAAGCAACCGTGCCGCGTATCCAGGTCATCACCCGCAAGGCCTACGGCGGTGCCTACGTCGTCATGAACTCCAAGTCCATCGGCGCCGACCTTGCCTATGCGTGGCCGACGGCCGAACTTGCCGTCATGGGTCCGCAAGGCGCAGTCGAAATCGTCTATCGCCGCGAGCTCCAACAGGCCGCAGATCCTGTCGCGCGCCGCGCAGAACTCGTCGCCGAATACACCGAGAAGTATTCGAACCCGTACGCGGCAGCCGAGCGCGGCTACGTGGACGACGTCATCGATCCCGCCGAAACGCGCGTCAAGCTGATCGCCGGTCTCGAGTTGCTGAAGACCAAGCGCGAAGAACTGCCGCAGCGCAAGCACGGCAACATGCCCCTCTAGGCACGACCGTCATGGAGCACCGCATCTCGCCAACCCCGACCGACGAAGAGGCGACTGCAATCACCGCCGCCATCGAGGCACTCTGGCCGAGGCCCACCATGGCATCGACGCCGACGACTCTCGACACGTCGTGGCGCTTCTCCGGCAGGTGGTGGGGACAGGCTGCCAACACTCGTCGCCCTCGCCCGACACGCGTCTGACACCATGACGAGCGCACCGCTCGCAGGACTCAAGGTTCTCGATCTGTCCACGGTGCTCGCCGGTCCGAACTGCGCCCGTTATCTCGCCGATTTCGGTGCCACTGTCATCAAGGTCGAAAATCCCCACACCGGTGACTCTCTGCGTGGAATGGCGTGGCGTGACCCTCGCGACGGCAAAGGACTGTGGTGGAAGCTCGTCAACCGCAACAAGAAAACCGTGGCACTCGACTTGAAGGACGATGACGACCTCGCCTTCGTGCGCAAGTTGATCTCCGAGGCCGACGTGCTCGTCGAGAACTTCCGGCCCGGCGTCCTCGAGCGACTCGGTCTGCACCCGGAGGAACTCCTCACATCGAACCCGAAACTTGTCATCGTGCGCGTCACCGGTTTCGGTCAGACCGGACCGTATGCGCAACGTCCAGGCTTTGCTTCGATCGCCGAATCCATGGCCGGTCTTGCGGCTGTCAGTGGTGACCCGGATGGGCCACCGATGTTGCCGGCGATTGCACTCACCGACGAAGTCACCGGCATCACTGCCGCATTCGCCACGATGGTCGCGCTGCATTCTGGTGTCGGCCAAGTCGTCGACGTGAACCTGTTGCAGACCGTGTTCCAGATCATGGGACCGGTCATTTCGCTCTACAAGGTCGCGGGAGAACTGCAGCCTCGACTCGGATCCGGTCTTCCCTATACCGTCCCCCGCGGCGTCTATCGCTGCAGCGATAACAAGTGGGTTGGCGTGTCAGCATCCAGCAACTCTGTCGCCGCCCGAGTGATGAGCGTCCTCGGCGTCGGCGACGATCCACGCTTCACCACGTTCGAAGGGCGCATGGCCAACCGTGAGGAACTAGAGCGACTGATGTCGGCGTGGTGTTCGACCAGAACAAGGGACGAAGCCGTGCAGATCCTCGCCGAAGCTGAGGCCGCGGTCGGTCCGGTCTTCGACATGGCCGACATCGCAGTCGACGAGCACTATGCGCACCGCGACATGATTCCGACCGTCGGACAAACACCAATGCAGGGGCTCATCGCCTCGTTGTCGGCCACCCCCGGAGTTCTACGCTGGGAGGGTCGCGACCTCGACGTCGATGGTGACGACATTCGAGCGAAGGGTTGGAACGCATGATTGGGCACTGGTCGCGTGGTGCCAAGGTGCTCGCCCTCACATCGGTTGGCGTCACGCTCGTGTCGCTCGACATCTCCATCGTCAACGTCGCCTTCGGGGCGATCGCTAAGGATTTTCCCGACAGCCGCCGAACTCTCACCTGGGTCTTTTCCGCCTACAACATCGCCTATGCCGCCGGTCTCCTGACGGCGGGTCGTCTTGCGGATGCCTTTGGCCGTAAACGTGCCTTCCTCACCGGTCTGTCCATATTTATGGTCGGATCGCTCCTTTGCGCCTTCGCCCCATCTGCGTTCATGCTGGTCGTGGCCAGAGCCGTCCAGGCCATCGGTGGTGCAATCCTCACCCCATCATCGCTCGCCCTTGTATTGCCTGAGTTCCCCGTCGAGAAACGCTCCGCAGCCATCGGCATCTGGGGCGCCGTCGGTGCGGTTGCCGCAGCCAGCGGGCCAACGATCGGCGGGTTCCTCGTCGACACGTTCAGTTGGCATGCGGTATTTCTCGTCAACATCCCCTTATGTGTGCTCGCCCTTGCCGTGGGCATAAGGCTCCTGCGTGAATCCCGCGACGAGAGCGCCCCCCGAACAGTCGACTACTTCGGCGCAATGCTTGCCGTCCTTGGAGTCGGGCTCCTCACGTTGATGATCGTCCAGAGCGACGAATGGGGTTGGATCACCCAACGAGCACTCTCGGTCCTCGCAGGTGCCGTCGTCTTCCTCGTCGCCTTCGTCCTTCGCTGTCGCGTCGCGGCCCATCCAGTCCTTGACCTCAAACTCCTGAAACTCCCGTTCGTCACCGCAGCTGCCATCAGTGGATTTGGCTTCACCATGGGGTTCTTCTCGCTCATCTTCGTCAACACACAATGGCTCCAGACGGTCTGGAACTACAGCCCGTCACGATCAGGTCTTGCCGGCATTCCAGGACCCGTCATGGCCGCCATCGTCGCTGCACCCGCTGGCCGTCTCGCGCAGCGAGTCGGACACGGCAAAGTCGTTGCGGCAGGTGCGCTCATTCTGTGCACGGGAAACATGTTTCTCAGCTTCTGGGTCACTGAGACACCGAACTACTTGACGCACTACTTCCCTGTGATGATTTATACAGGAATTGGTGTTGGGTTGTGTATCTCCACAATCTCAAGCTCTGCAACTGCGTTTCTCCCGCAAACAAAGTTTGCGATGGGCTCAGCTTTAAACAACACGGCTCGTCAAATAGGAGCAGCGCTTGGTGTTGCGCTCGTCAGCTCGATACTCGTCTCAGCGCTAGCCAGAGACAAATACCTAGACGGTTTCCACATGGCATGGAGATTGACGTCGTTGGTCATTTTATTGTCAGGAGCCGCCATGCTGTTGCTCTATCGACGACCAACGAGTGAGCAACTATCGCTCGCAAAGTAAATGGCGCGCTCGGCAGGAGTCGAACCTACAACCTTTTGATCCGTAGTCAAATGCTCTATCCATTGAGCTACGAGCGCAGACTCCCTAGTCTAATACTTGGACGTCAAATTCGGCACCGAAGATGCTGCCCGAATGACGTTCACCAGAGATCTCCGTCCATGTGTATTGAGCCCCGCAAACATTTCGCCGTAACGCTTGACAGCCTGTTTGACGGCATCTAACTCCCACCAGGTTTCCACTGAGTCCCAGATCTGGCCGATGAAGTCCGCTGCGGAGTTGTGCGACTCGTGGAACACCCCGACCGATGTGAGCTCCTCAAACACATCCCGAAACTCTGTTCGAATCTCGTAGATCGAGGGGTGCGCATAAATCATGGTGGGTGTATTTCTCCAGATATTTTCAATGAAGGTTGTACTTAGTGTGGTTACCAGAACCAATCGAGATACTTTCATTGCCTGTGTGATTGGCTTTGAGTAGTCGTCCATCTTGATGTCCGGAATCCCACCAAAGTACGACTGATGACCATCGTCATAGCGATCATGGTCATGATGAAGTCTCACTACCGTTTTCTCTCTGATGAACTGTGGTAGGTGAGATACCAATGATGAAGATGACTCAAGATATAAGTCCCGTTCTGCTCGAGTCTCCCACGAATACCTGCTGTACCTGAAGGTTGTGTCCATAACGAACAGGAGCCCACCGACCGAATTGCACGACTTTCGTGAGTTAGTTGCCAGTTGGGACCGCGTGGTCTCGATATTGGGACTCTCCGCATCCCTCCACCCCCAAGTGACATATTTATCTGCAATATCTAACTCGTGCTCCTCATTGCGGGATCTCACTTCACCTTCTCCGTACAGCCCGCCATGTTGAGAAAAGACCAGTCGAGATCCCGACTCAAGTCGTGTTGCTGCCCAAATCATGAAGTGATCGTTCGACAAGTGTGCATTGGCCGTAAAGATTGTCCGTGGTGACCGTGGGAAGATGTTCGCGTTCTTCGGATCGGTCAGGTTCTTGAAG
>JBJTFU010000102.1:0-3201 GCA_046093585.1 Ilumatobacteraceae bacterium
GAGCGAACAACAGACCTTGATCAGTGAAGCGGTACGCGGCGAAGGTGCGGTGCTTCTCGATGCCGCCGGTGAGCGAATCATGAAGGGCGTGCACCCTCAGGAGGACCTCGCTCCGCGCGACGTGGTGGCGATCGCCATCCACGAGCGCATGGCTCGTGCGGTGAACGGAGTGGACGACCACGTGTTCCTCGACGCACGACCGATCGGCGAACGCTTTCCTGAACGCTTCCCCTTCATCACGGAGGCCTGCGCTCGCGCAGGCCTCGACCCGACGAAGGATCTCATTCCGGTCTCACCAGCGGCGCACTACTCGTGTGGGGGAATCCTCTCCAACATGGACGGCACGACCGAGGTGGAGGGTCTGTTCGCCGTCGGCGAGGTGGCGTACACCGGAGTGCACGGAGCAAATCGACTCGCTTCCAACTCGCTCACAGAGAGTCTCGTGGTGGGCACGCGCGTCGGCCGCAGTCTCGCCTGGCGATTGCCCCAACCCGTGTCCGCCGACGACGGAGTACGTGGTGAGGCCGGCTTGCTCGACGAGGGGCTGGCGGCCCAGGTCCGACAGACGATGAGTCGACACGTGGGTGTGTTGCGCACGCCTGAAGGACTCGCGCACGCATGCGACACATTGTCGGCGATCGCCGACAAGTCGTCGGTCGACGTCACCCCTTCGCGGGCCAGTTTCGAGGCCACCAACATCCTCACCGCGGCGGTGGCCGTCGCCCATGCCGCCGCCGCGCGCAAGGAGAGTCGCGGTTGTCATCGTCGTTCGGACGTGACGACCCCCGACGAATCGTGTCTCGTTCACTTGGACGTGTCGTTGCACGACGGCGAGATCGAGATTGCGGAAGTGACGAGATGAGGAACGTGCTGTCGTCGAGCACCGAGGCCCTTCTCGAGCAGCGCGGCCTGATCGTGGATGAAGTGCGTCGTGTTGTCTCGCTCGCACTGGACGAAGATCTCGCCCACGGACCAGACGTCACCACCGAAGCCACGGTGGCCGCGCTCCATCGCAGCCGTGCGCGATTCGTCACGCGTCAATCAGGGCGATTGGCGGGTGTTCCCGTCGCCATCGCCGTGTTCGAGATGGTCGGCGGGGCCGACACGTTGACGGTCCACGTGTCGAAGGGCGATGGCGACGACGTGCAAAGTGGAGATGAAGTGCTGACGATCGAAGGGCCGACACGAGTGTTGCTCACGGGCGAACGCACGGCACTCAACCTGCTCGGTCACCTGAGTGGCGTGGCGACGGCCACGGCACGGTGGGCTGCCGCGCTCGACGGTTCGCCGACACGCGTGCGCGACACGCGCAAGACTATCCCCGGCTTGCGCGCGCTACAGAAGTACGCGGTGCGCTGCGGCGGCGGTGTCAACCACCGAATGTCGCTGTCGGATGCCGCGCTCGTCAAGGACAACCACATCGTCGCTGCCGGCGGGGTGGACGAAGCGTTCCGCTTGGTACGGCAGCGCGCCTCCGACATTCCCGTCGAGATCGAGGTGGACACGCTCCAACAAATGCAGGTGGCCCTCGATGCAGGGGCCGATCTCGTGCTGCTCGACAACATGTCGCTTGGCGACATGCGCGAAGCAGTGGACCTGGCGAAGCGTCACCGCGAGGCCACGGGTAGGGAAGTGCTGCTCGAGGCGAGTGGGGGTTTGACGGTGGAGCGCGCGACCGAGGTGGGTGCCACCGGTGTGCACTTCGTGTCGGTTGGTGCGCTCACTCATTCGGTGAGCGTGCTCGACATCGGCCTCGACCTGGAGGAGATCGCCTAGGCGACGAGCGAACGCTGGTGCACCTCGAGGCACGCGTTCACCAGGACCGGAACGTACGTCTCGTGCGCGGCGTAGATGGCGTTGTGCCCCGCGTCCACATGGTGCACGCTCGCATGCTTGATCGCCTCGACCAACCGTTGTTGACGCTCGATCGGCACCACGGTGTCCTGCAGGGTGAGGATGATCGAGGTGGGCACGTCCAGCGCACCGAGCCAGTCGAGTGAGTTGAAACTGCCGAGCGTGCTGACGGCCTCGATGATGTGCCGCCAATCATGTGAGGACATCTGGGCGATCGCCCATTGTTCGAGCTCCTCGCCACGGCGCTGCAGGTACAGCTGTTCGGTCAGCCAATCCCGCGTTTGAGCGGGCGTGAGGCGCACGAGCGCGGCGAGTCCGGTGAGGCCGAGGAAGCCCAGCCGCTCCTCGCGCGACGAGGTGAAGTGTGTCGCGGTGGAGCAGAGCACGATTCCACGCACGCGCGTCTCATGTCGTTTCCACACCAATTGAGCGATGGTGCCGCCCATGGAATAGCCGACGGGAATGAAGTTGTTGATGCCAAGCACGTCGGCGAGTGCGGCGACGTCGTCGGCGCAATCCTCGAGCCGGAACGAGTTCTTGGAACGGATGCCTCGTCCATGTCCGCGGTGATCGAGAGCGATCACGCGAAAGTGTCTACCGAGTGCTTCGAACGCGGTGAACCAGTTGAGGTCGGCGGTAGCGGTCCAGCCGTGCAACAACATCAGCGTCGGCGCGTTGGCCGGTCCGGACACCTCTCGGATGAACGTTTGCCCGCGACCGGGTATGTCGATCAGGCGACCGGGAGGTAACTGCATCTTCTAGTGGTGGGCCACCGCTTTGATGACGCGCACCTTCAGCTTGGCCTTGGTCGGTGTCTCGTACGTGACGTCGTCACCAGCCTTGGCTCCCATGAGCGCGGCGCCGAGCGGCGAGGACGGGCTCATCACGCTCACGTCGGCCGATGACGGCTGCTCCTCCACGTGGCCAATCAGGTACCGCTCGGCCATGTTGTCGCTGTCGCCGTCATACAGGATGGTGACGATCGAGCCGAGCCCGACGGTGCCGTTCGCCGCGGGCGGCACGATTTCGACGTCGTCGAGGATCGACTCGATCTGGCGAATGCGACCCTCCATGTGCCCCTGCTCGTCCTTGGCGGCGTGATAGTCGCCGTTTTCCTTGAGGTCTCCGAGGGCGCGGGCCTTCTCGATCTTGTCGGCCACCTCGATCCGCCCCCGCGTGGAGAGGTCGTGCAACTCGGCTGCGAGCCGATCGTGTGCCGCCTGGGAGAGGAGGTGCTTGGCCATGCGCCAAAGGCTATCCGAGGGGTTTTCTCCGTACGATGAAGAGCCATGTCGAGAAATGCACATCGCGTCGCAGTCATCGGTGGAGACGGCATCGGCCCCGAAG
>JBJTFU010000103.1:0-3661 GCA_046093585.1 Ilumatobacteraceae bacterium
GGGCCCGACTTGGGGTGGCGCACGGCGAGACCCGTCTCCTCCTGGGCCTCCCGCAGTGCCGCCTCGGCGGGCGTCTCTCCCGCCTCGACATGTCCGCCGGGTTGCAACCACATGTTCAAACGCTTGTGTCGATGCAACACCACGCCGCGCTCACCGACGACGATCGCCGATCCGGTGATGTGCGTCGGATCGGCGTGTTCGTCGAGTGGCGAGACGAGTCGCGGCACTGCGCGCAAGAACTGATCGATCGACTTGCGCTCACGTTCGTCGCACGGAATCGCAGCAGCGAAATGCGCGGTCAACGACTGCACAACGTGCTGATTTTGCTCGCTCGTGGGCACCGACATGAGTCCAAGAATCTACCAACCGAGATGAAGATTTTTCAGGACTCACGCATACCGTGCAGTGGCGCGCCAGCAACCCTGTTCCAAGGTGAGCACGAGCGCACGTGCAGGGTTCTTCCCCAGCACCACTTGCATCCGCACTGCACGACGATGACGCTGCGGATCCCACCATCGTTCTTCCACCGGCCATGGCCCCGACCACGAGACGACGTCGAATTCTTTCCCGTCGACGACGACGTGCGTGGGCACACCACTCATCTCGTGTCGTCCACTCACGACGATCGCTCGACGACGTGCATCGAACACCTGCACCTCGAACGGCTGGTGATGCACGCATGCAGGAGTCGGACTCGGCAACGCACCGACGAATCGACGATCGGGCGTGACCGAAGTTGCTGCGCGATGCGCGAGGTCGACGAGGGCCACGGAGGTGCGCGCGAAGGCCTCCGCGGGGTCGCGCCCACCCCGCCACTCGGCCACCCGCACGGCCTCGGGTCCGAGCAGCGAAGCCAAGCGCTGAGCGGCTTTGACGGCCATTTGGGCCTGCTCCCCGAAGGGATCCCAGAGGCCCAACTGGCGGCCCGTCGAGGCCCGCAGTTCGACGGGCACCAGCCGGATCACCACCACACCACTCGTCAACGCTCGACTGCGCACCCACGCTTCCATCTGCCAACGCACACGTTCGGCGATCGCATCAACTCCCAAACCGTCGGGCTCGTACCACACGCGCTCGCTGTGTTCGCCGTGATCACCCTGCAACGACACGTGCAGGCTGACGCACGACACCGCATGGTCGACGAGATGTGCGCACAACTCGGTGGCCATCTCGCGACTGCACGCCACCACTCGATGCATGTCTTCGACCGGGTCTTCGAAGTGCCGCGCGGTGGCGTGATCGGGCGGCGGGGCAACGACGATCGGAGGATGCCGGTCGAGGCCGCGAGCGAGGCGATGAATCTCCACGCCGATCGCACCGAAGCGGGCTGCGAGCAACTTCTCCTCGATCGCCACCAGGTCGCCGAGGGTGTACACACCGAGACGCTGGAGCAGCGAGACCATCTCGATCGGCACGGCGGCATGCAGGGAAAGCACCGCCACCGCCTGACGCGCCAACGACTCTGCACTTCGTCCCACTGGCACGACGACACTCGGCCGGTCCACGGCGGACCTCGCCGCGACCATCGCCATCAGACGTCCGTCGGCGATCCCCACTCCGTAGTGCAGCGGAGAGTCACTGGTGGCGACGAGGGCGCGCAAGCGTTCGGCGAGTGCATCATCGCCACCGACGTATCGGGACGGACCACGCGTGGGCAACACCATCGTCCCCGGCGCACCCACCTCCACGAGTGGCACCAGCTCGGATACGGCCCGTACCACCGGTTCGAATGCCAACCGATCGCGCTCGGGCTGGTCACCCACGACGATCAGGTCGGCACAGGCGGCCTGCGCCTCGCGGCGGCGCATACCCGTGCGCACTCCGGCGACTCGGGCCTGCGCACTGCAGGCCACCACGCGCTGGGCACGCAACACCGCCACCACGTCGTGCCGCCCACCACGGGCGGCGAGTTCCCGTTGCATCGCCACTGCCGGCCAATCCGGAAACACGAGTGCCGCCACGCGGGTGACGGCGTCACGCGACACGTCAGTACGGCGCGGGCAGCGCCACACGCTTCGCGGCATGCAACGAAGCCGGCACTCGCCGACCACTCACCTCGACCGTCACTTCGCGTCCACGCACGTGACCGTGGCCGCTGCCGATGCCACTCCAACCCGTGGTGACGGTGTGCAACACCACGTCGGGCTGGAACACGGGCTGGCGAGCGTGCCGACCGTCGACATCGACGAGGACGAGCACCGCTCGTCGGGTGAGCACGCGTTGTTGCACCTTGCGCGCCTCGCCTACCGAGAACCGCGACGGCACTTCCACCAACGCCAACTCGAAACCCTCCACTGCGGCGCCGAACGCAGCCGACCACTGGGTGGGTGAGGACGGAGGTGTGACGAGCACCGTACGTTCGAGCGCAATTCCCTGTTCGTGGGCGGCGAGCAGACCCAGATCGCCGAGACCGAACACCGCCAACCACGATCCGCCACGCGATGCTCCGGCGACGAGGGCGAGAGCGAGCGACAGCGCGGCATCGCCTGAACAGAGCACGCTGCGCCCGCGCACGAGACAATCGGGAAACCGCGCAGCGCGCGACTCGATCACGGCAAGCGCCGGACGATCGACTCCGGCGGCCGACTCGGCGAGAGATCCGGACAGGGTTGCAGTGAGCCTCACGGGCGTCACTGTAGCGAACGTATGTTCGCTATTTGCTGGTGTCGTGCTTCAGCGGCGGTGGGCCAACTGGCCGAGTGACTCCACGAGGTGACGGGCGTCCCTCGACCACTGGTCGGCGCCGACGAGTTCCACCGTCTCCTCGTTGCGGATCCCGGCTCCCCCGACGAAGATCGGTACACCCGGTTTGAGCACCTTGCGGATCTCCATCACCGACTCACGGGCCGCCGTCACCGAGGTCGTCATCGTCACGCCCACGCACACCGCCACGACGTCGTTGCTCTGGCGCACCGCTTCGGCGAACGAGTGCGCCGGCATGTTCCCGCCGAGGTCGTGCACCGCCCACCCTTCGCTCCGCACGAGATCGGCGATCATCGCCACGGTCATCGCATGTTCCTCACCTCGCGGCGCACCCATCACCACGGTGCCTTTGCTCACACCACGACGCGAGAACCGACTGCCCACCTGACTCATCAAGCGCATGGCGATGTTGGTGGCGCGATGCTCGACGAAGATCTCGATGTCGCCGCGCTCCCACTGCGCACCGATCGACACGAGAGCCGGCGACAACACCTCGAGGTAGACGTAGTAGAGGTCGTTGCCGGCACGCAACACCGACTCCATCACTTCGAGCGCGCCGCGATCGTCGCCCTCCATCAGCCGCGACTCGAGGCGCTCGGCCCAAGGCGCGCGGGTGCGACCCTGCCCTGCATCCGACGCGGGGGCGTCGAGCTCGGCTGCCCGCGACTTCTTGAACGCCTCCAGGTCTGCCGTGGACACGAACCACGTGCGTCCGACCTTCTTGGCCGGGAGGAGCCCCTGGCGGACATAGCGGTACACCGTCATGTAATGGACGTTGAGCATCTGGGCCACGTCCTGCAAGGAAATATCGGTGTTCAGCATCCCCCGAGAATTTTCACATGGGACTCCCTGCGGGGGTCTAACCCAGCCCCCGAAAAATGGCGCAAACACGCGAAAAAACGACTACTTCGCGGCGCGGGCTATCACCTAGCCCGCGGCGCGGGCTATCACCTAGCCC
>JBJTFU010000104.1:0-2761 GCA_046093585.1 Ilumatobacteraceae bacterium
TGGCCGATCTGTTCGATCGAAAAGAGCGCATCCAGTCGTTGCCGAACGACTTGCGTGCCGTCGAAGACTTCGTCGCCGCACACCACAGCGCCTGAAACAGCCCCAAATCAGTGGTTGGCAGTACCCAGCCCCTCGGCTAGATTGATCGCTGGCTCGGGTTCCCGAGCGAAGTCCCCCGCCTCAAGCGCCCGGGGCGTCTCCTTAAGAAGTTCTTGTTTCTCGGGGAATCCCAAAGCGCTCAGCGAACCAAGTGGGCAGTGATCTAGTCGTGCCCGTGAAAGAAGGAAATAGTGGCCAACGGAGCCCTCGAACAGTCCGCCCTTGAGGCGAAAGACCGCGAACAATTGGTGGCCATCGCCGCCGCACTCGGCGTGAAGTCGGCATCGCGAGCCAAGAAGTCCGAGTTGATCGACGCGATCCTCGAGCAAACCAAGCCGAACGACGAGCCCGCCCCGCGCGCGGAGAAGTCGCGCGAGAAGTCATCCGACAAGTCGTCAGCCAAGCCAGCCGACAAGGGCCCCGTGCTTGGTGCCGATGGCGAACCACTATCCGAATGGGAGATCGAATTGGCCGAGCACGAGGGAACACCGATTGCGCCGGATGCCCGTCGCCAGAACAACGAGCGTCGTAACGACCGTGGCGACAGGGGAGACCGCGGCGATCGCCCAGAGCGTGGCGAGCGCAACGATCGCGGCGACCGCCGTGACTTCCGTCGCGACAACAACCGCGATGGCTTCGACGACCGTGGTGGTCGCAACCGCAATCGCAACCGTCGCCGCCGCGGACGCGGCCCACGCGACGAAGGCCCACAGGGTGAAGATCGCTACGAGATGGACGCCATCGATTCGAACGAGCCCATCAGCACCGAGCCCGTCATCGTGTCGGGTTACGTCGATCTGCGCGACGAGGGCTATGGCTTCGTGCGCGTCGGCGGTTTCCTCTCCGGCAAGGACGACTCCTACATTCCCGTTCGCTTGGCTCGTCAGAGCTTCTTGCGCAAGGGTGACTACGTCACCGGGCTCTCCAAGCCGGCTGGCCGTGGTGAGAAGAACCCGGCGATGCTCGAGATCCACAAGGTAAACGGTCAGGATCCGGAGAAGATGAAGAACCGCCCGCGGTTCGAAGATCTCACACCGCTGTTCCCAGATTCCAAGTTGGTGCTCGAGAACCCGGCCGATCCGGGCAACATGACGGCGCGCATCATCGACCTCATCGCACCAATCGGTAAGGGTCAGCGCGGACTCATCGTCTCGCCACCGAAGGCCGGTAAGACCACCGTGATGAAGACGATCGCCTCGTCCATCGAGCGCAATCACCCCGAGGTGAAGCTGATAGTTCTTCTGGTTGACGAGCGCCCCGAAGAAGTCACCGACATCCGTCGTCTCGTGAAGGGCGAAGTCATCGCCTCCACCTTCGATCGCCCGAGCGAAGAGCACACGCAAGTGGCCGAGCTCACGATCGAGAAGGCCAAGCGCATGGTGGAGATGGGTGAAGACGTCGTGATCATCTTGGACGGCATCACCAGGCTCTCGCGCGCCTACAACCTCGCTGCGCCCGCCACTGGTCGAATCATGTCGGGTGGTATCGACGCCGGTGCGTTGTATCCGCCGAAGAAGTTCTTCGGTGCCGCGCGCAACGTGGAAGAAGGCGGCAGCCTCACCATCCTCGCCACTGCACTCGTAGAGACGAACAGCCGCATGGACGACGCCATCTTCGAAGAGTTCAAGGGAACGGGCAACATGGAGTTGCGCCTGGATCGGAAGGTGGCCGAGCGCCGCATCTATCCGGCCATCGACGTGGATGCTTCCAGCACCCGTCACGAAGAGTTGCTCTTCGATCGCAAGCAATTGCAGATGGTGTGGAAGCTGCGCCGCGTGCTCTCTGGCCTCGCTGCCGATGGCAATGCGGCACCAGGGCTCGAGTTGTTGATCGATCGTCTAAAGACGTTCAAGAACAACGACGAGTTCCTCTCCGAAATCGCCAAGCAACCCACCGCCTAAGCACTTGTCGCAAACAGACGCCGACGCAGGCCGTCTGGCCTCGGTCAAGTTGCGGGCCATCGCGCCCTCACTTGGCCTCGATACGTCAACTGCCGACGATCGCGATTTCGCCTACGGCGCCGGTCTCGTTAGCGGCACTCGTGGTGCGTTGTATGTCACGCGCGAGCACATCCGCAGCATCGGCCCCACCTTGCTGTGGATGCTGAAGCATCAACTCACCGAAGTCGATCTCGTGATCGAAGGCGACGGCGGCATTCCCGCTCGCAGAGCACAGGCACTCAACTGCGAATTGCGTGTCTGGAACATGCAGAACGGAACACTCGAGCGAGCCCAACCCGCACCACATCTCCCCAAAGTCGATGTGCCGCAATCGCACGAACAGTTCGCCGCCACCATCCAAGATTGCGGCGCACTACCCGTGAGAGAACACGGCGTACTCACGGGTGAAGTGCTCGGGCTCGAGGTGTGCCGAGTAGTCGACACCCCCGATGGTCCACGACTCGAAGTAGGCGTCGGTGCCAGCGATCGCGAAACCTTCCAACTCGTCAACAGTCATCGCACTATCGAAGATTCCCTCACCGAAGTAGTCGGCATCGTCCGTACACATCGATCACCCGGCGCACCACACCATCCCCTCGGCAAGTTGGCAGGGGAGCGACTCCTTCGTCACCGCGTCATCAACGAACCATCACTCATCGGCGCAGCATCTCTCAAACCCGCCGAGCCACCCATCCCACGCGGTGGCATGCGCGAAACAACAC
>JBJTFU010000105.1:0-8013 GCA_046093585.1 Ilumatobacteraceae bacterium
AATCTGTTCCCACTGTTCGATGAGCCTCGACAAGTCCGTGGTCAACTCGTGCTCGGTGGCGTTCTCGGCGGCGGTACGCACGATGATGCCGTGCTCCTCCGGCTTGATCCGATCGAGGATCGAACGCAGGCGACGACGCTCCGAGTCGGGCAGACGCTTGGAGATCCCGTACGTTCGCGAATCCGGAATCAACACCACGAAACGACCAGGCAGCGAGATCTCCTGCGTGAGTCGACCACCCTTTGCGCCGATCGGGTTCTTCGTCACCTGACAGAGGATCAACTGTCGCGCGCGCAACACTTGCTCGATGCGCGGGCTGGGTCCCTGCTCGACCACGTCTTCCTTGTCGAACTGCACGTCGCCGCGATAGAGCACAGCGTTCTTCGCCGTGCCGATGTCGACGAACGCCGCCTCCATCCCAGGCAGGACGTTCTGCACTCGACCGAGATAGATGTTCCCGTGGATCTGCGTTTCATCGTCCGCCGGGCGAGAGACGTAGTGCTCGATCAGGCTGCGTCCCTCGAGCACCGCCACTTGGGTGAAGTCCTGTCGCACCTGCACGCACATCAGATAGCGACCAACGGCTTTGCCGTTGCGCTCCTTGCCGCGCCGACGCTCCATCAATTCCGCGTCGGTGTCGACCGGGGAATCCCCTCCGCCCGATCGCCGCGACCGATTGCGACGACCACCACGACGGTTCTTCTTCTTGTCCGAATTACGCTCCGCACTCCCTAGGCGGTCGCGACCGGCCTGCTTGTCCTGCTTCGGAGCAGGCGCCATCGCCGGCGCAGGCCGCACATCGCCGATCTGGGGCTTGCGCACGAGCGCGTCGTTGGCGCCTTGCGCCGACACCATTCGTCCTTCGCGGGGCGGTTCGGGCAATTCGACGGCCGACCGAGCGCCCTGGTTACCCGTCGTGTCCGCCTGCTTTGCCGCACCCGACTTGTTTCGGTTTCGTCCCCCACGGCGTCCGCGACGACGCTTCTTGACCGGACCCGAAGACCGTTCGGGCGTGTCCTGACGCTCGGGACCTGCGGCCCCCGCGTGCTCTTCGCTCATGTTGTACTCGTTCCTTCTCTCATGCCGAGCGCCGCCAACGGCTCGCTCCCGGCATCAACGCGCCTCGGCGCCAAGGTCCCATGGGACCGAATCGCCATCGCGTGATCGACCTTCGTTCGGACGAATCGCCCGAACACTTGGCCCAAGGCTATCGGCGGGGCCGCCCGCCGAAGACGACCCCCCGCTACCCCAAGCGGCGCATGTGGATGCTCTGCGCCAAGCCCACCATGATCGCAGAGGAGATCAGGTGCGACCCGCCATATGAGATGAACGGCAGGGGCAGACCGCTGACCGGGACGAGCCCGAGGGACATCCCGATGTTCTGGAACACCTGGAAGCTCATCATCGCGAAGATTCCCGTCGCCAACAGTTGTCCATAGCGGTCTCGCGCACCACGCGAGATCTTCCAGATGCGCCACAGGATGAACCCGAACAAGGCGATCACGATTCCGCCACCGATCATCCCGAACTGCTCGCCGATGGCCGAGAAGGGGAAGTCGGTGAACTGCACCGGGATGTACTTTCCGTTGGTCAGCGGGCCTTCCAGATACCCCTTGCCGAAGAATCCGCCCGTCGAAACCGCCCGCTTGGCGAACCGCACCTGCAACACGATCTCTTGGAGGTCCTCACGCAACGAGTTCTGGTTCAGCCACGCGTCGAAACGACGCAACTGATAGCGCAGGCGCGGGATCGCCAACACCGTGGCCGCAACGGTGAACACCGAGAGACCGAGGACGAGGAACAAGTATCGCCTGCGCGCATTGGCCACGTACAGCAGCCCGGCGATTCCGGCGATCAACACCGTGGCGCTGCCCAAGTCCGGCTGGATCAGCATCAGTCCCACTGGAATGAGCACCACGTACAACGACATCACGAAGTGGTGCCAATCCAGGCTGTCGGGTTGGGCGTCGGCGATGTAGGCCGCCACCACGATGAGCACGATCGGTTTGGCCAACTCCGCAGGCTGCACCGAGATCGGACCGAGGTCGAACGACAGGCGCGCCCCGCCGCGCACCGCGCCCGCGACCAACACGAGCACCAGCAACACCAGTACACCCGCGTAGAGCAGCGCGGCCTGCGACCGCACCCAGTCGTGACCGATCGTCATCACGACGGCCATCGCCACGGCCGCGAGAATCACGAACACCACCTGTCGCTGCGTGTAGACGAATGGATCGAAGTTCTGGTCGATCAGACGCAGGTGGGTCGTCGAGTAGACGATGAACAATCCGATCACCGCCTGGACGATCACCGCGCCCATCAACAGCCAATCGATGTTGCGTACCGGGTCGGCGAGGCTCTCGCCGATTCGTTGCGCACTCGACCTCGTGATGGTCGTGCTACGAAATCGCTCGAACGTGGGCATCAGTCCCGATTGTCCGATCGACCCCCGGCGAGACACAGCGGATTGCGCAATCCAGCCGGAGGTGCCACCAAGGTGCTCGCCAAGTTCAGCGGATCGGCCGGTATCAGATCGTCGAAGCGGTAGTTCCCCGATACCCCCATGAACAGACACTTGACGACGGGCGCTGATGCCTGCGAGCCGTATCCGGCCTTCTCCAAGTAGGCGAACGCCGAATATGGCTGGGCAGGATCGAGACTGAAGGCACCGAACGCCGACGAGTCGTTCCACGGGAAGTTGCCGAAGCCTTGCGCGGTTCCGGTCTTGCCCGCAATCGGCATGTCCGCGTACGGGTAGCCCTTGAAGAGCAATTCGCCGGTGGCCTTGTGGTAAAAGTCGTAATTCACTCCTGGCCCGCGGATCACGCGCTGCATACCCCGTACGAGCGGATCGCGGATCTCCGGAGGCATGTTCAACGTGGATCGTGGATCGAGGTTGTCGAAACGCTGCACTACGTCGATCTTGGTGAGATCGGCGAGACCAGGTGACTTATCGGGCGTGCCCGGCTCCAAGATCGCCTTCACCACGTGGGGCTGCATCAACTTCCCGCCGTTGCCGATCACACCGTAGGCATTGGCCATCTGCAAGGGAGTGGCCGACATCAATCCCTGACCGATCGAGAAGAGGATCTGGTCGCCGACGTAATAGGCCTCACCTTCCTCCTTGCTGATCGCGCCAGTCTCCGCCAGCCGCTGCTTCAACGCCTTGCTCGGGACCGTGCCCGCGAACTCGTTGGGGAGGTCGATGTTGGTCGGCGATCCGAAGCCGAACAGACGTATCTGCTGTTCCAGAATCGGCTGGTACCCGCGCTCAGTGAGGATCTGCTCGCCCACCTTGTAGAAGAACGTGTCGGACGACACTGCCAGAGCATCTTCGACGTTCACCGGCCCGTAGCGACATGGCGCTCCGGTGGCCCGGCACACCGCGTTACGAAAGACGCACTTCACGCCGTCCTGGCATCGGCTACGCGGAATGCTCTCCAACGTGTACGTGCCGCGATCGAGATACTCGTATTCCGCACCACCGATGATCTGGCCGGTGTTCAACCCCGCGTACGCCACGAACGGCTTGAAGGACGAGCCCAAGTTGTAGCGGCCGGAAACGGCACGGTTGACGAGGATCGAGAGATCGGGATCCTCCGTCGTCGGAAACAACTGGGCGAACTTCTCGCTCGAGATTCCCGAGTTGAACCAACGCAGGTCGAAGCGCGGGTAGGAGGCCATCGCGACCACTTGTCCCGTGTCGTGATTCAACATCACCGCCGCCCCCGCCGGAGACTTGTACAACACTGGTTCCGGACGTGCGGGGTCGATGGTCCCGTCTTCCAAGCGATAGTTGCCCGCTTCCACCCGGCGCCGCAGGATCAGCTGAGACTCGAGCGCCTGCTCGGAGAACTTCTGCATGTCCATGTCGATGGACAACCACAGGTCGTTGCCGACGATCGGCTCGACGCGTTCGATCAGACGCAACAACTTCCCTTGGGCATTCACCTCGTAGCGCACGTAGCCGGGGGTGCCGCGCAGCCACGTCTCGTATGTCTGCTCTACGCCGTATCCGCCCACTCGTTCGTTCGGCTCGTAGTCGAGACTGCGGTAATACGCGAGATCACGCTCGAGGATCGCTCCGAGATAGCCGATGACGTGACTCCCGACCGCGCCGTATGGATAGTTCCTCCGCCAATCCTCGCGAATGAACACACCGGGATAATCCTCGGCGCGCTCGGACAAATAAAGCGCCACTTCCTCCGAAACTCCGTCCTTCAGTGGCAGCGCCTCGAGCGGACCGTAACGCTTGTCGTCGTAACGCTTGAACAACTGCTCCACCGTCATTTCGAGTGGTCCCGACAGGCGACGAAGCATCTCGAGTCGATCTTGCGGATCCTTCAACACCTCGCGATCGATCGTCACGGTCAACAACCGCCGATTGTCCGCCACCACCCTGCCCTCCACGTCGAAGATGCGACCACGTTCGGGCAACAACCGGATCGTTCGAGTACGCACGGCAAGCACCGTGCGCTCGTCCTCGGACGCCTGCACCGCTTGCAGGAACCACATCCGTGTGGCCAAGCCACTGAGCAGGATGACCGCCACGAGACCGAGCACCGTGATGCGCGGGATGCGGGATCGTTGTATCGACATCGTCAACTACCGACGTTCTCTTTCAACGTCCATCTTGACAGCCCGATCGCGAGAGGTGCGAGCAGGAGGTTGAACGCTCCCACCACGAGTGCAACCCGAATTGCCCGTGGCTGCAGCCAGCCCTCGAACCCGACCAAAGCCTGGAACAGTGGGAAGAGCAGTTCACCCACCATGCTCACGACGCCCACCGCGAGCACCCTGCTCCACCAAGTTGGTTCGCGCACGAAATACAACAGGGAACCCGCGATGGCGCCGGTCACACCCAGCACCAATCCCCCGAGACCAAGGGGCGTCGACAGCACACCGTCGTACATCAAACCAACGACGAAACCCGTGATCGCACCGACCTCCGAGCCGTAGACCACGCCAGCTGCAACGACGAGCAACGACATCGCCTGCACCATCACCCCGAAAGGCCGCATATCGTTGAGCAACGTGGTCTGCGCACCGAGCAGGAGGAGTGTGACCAGCACGAGTCGAGTCCACCGATTGGAGATGAACGCGATCAGTCGGAGGATCACGGAGCCACCGTCGTCGGCACGGTCGCCGCTCCACCCGCCGGCTGGCGTTCGGTGGAGGGCTGGTACAACAACACGCGGACGAAGGAGAGGTTGGAGAGGTCCGCCACCAGCGACACCTCGAGTACGGGTCCCGCAGTTCCGAGTCGCTCATTGATCCGCGACACCGTGCCCACGACGATGTCCGGCGGAGCCAAACTGAGCGAACCTCCGGAGGTCACCACCGGGGATCCCACCTCCACCGAGCCGAAGCGCTGCGACGAATCGATGAAGCGAACGACCGGCGTCCTGGTCGGTCCCCGTCCCTCGAGCACGCCCGTCTCTCGTACGGACTCGACGTTGCTCGGCGGCACCGTCAGCGACGGCACGGAGACCAGCGGTCGCTGGACCAGATTGGGAATCGTCGTCGTACCGGGGGTGAAACCTGGGATCAGGGTGGTCGGCGGTGCGGCGATCGTCGTGGTCGTCGTCGTGGTCGTATCACCCGTGTCGGTCTCCACCGGTCGTGACTCTTCGGGGAGTCGGACGATCTTGACCGACAACGCGTATTCGGGATCCGTGATCAACATCAGCACGGAACGATTCGGGTACACGCGGGTGATCTTGCCGACCAGTCCAGCGGCATTGAGCACCGGCATGCCCACCTTCACGCCGTCGTCGCTGCCCTGGTTAATCTCGACCGTCTGGGCGAAGTTGGATGGCGAGTCACCGATGACTTGGGCCGTCACCGAGTTGATCCCGGCAAGTGTCGGCAGTCCGTTCAACGCGAGCAGCTCCTGCGCAGTGCGCACGGAGGCGGCAGCGGCGACCGACGCACCCTCTTGTTGCGCCACCTTTTCCCGCAGGAGTTCGTTCTCCTTCGCCAGCTCGTCGAAGCGAGTGATCCCGTTCCACGCATTGTCGATCGGGCGAGTGACCACCCTGGCCACCCCCTCCACCGGGCGGTACAAGGTGGAGAAGATGCCTCGGGTCACGGATGTGCTCGAACTCCCGCGAACGTCGAGCGTGATCAAGATGACCGTGGTGAGCGCCAGCAACACCACTGCGCGCTTGCGACTGTTCGAATAAGTGGCCACGCGGCGAGTTCCGGGTTTCCTATTCCAGGTGCGAGGTTCGGGCGATGTCCTTCATCGCATCCAAATTGTCGAGTGTCATGCCACAGCCATAGACGACCGACAGCAAGGGGTCTTCAGCGACGTGCGCTTCGATTCCGGTGTCGGCGGTCACTCGTTCCGGCAACCCCGCCAGCAGTGCACCACCGCCCGAGAGCATCAGTCCGTTGTTGATGATGTCGGCGGCCAACTCGGGCGGCGTGCGCTCGAGGGTGGTCTTGATGGCATCCACGATCAATTGGATCGGTTCCTCCATCGCAGCGCGAATCTGCTCGCTAGTGACGGCATGGGTACGCGGCAAACCGGTGCGCGCGTCGCGACCGCCGACGTCCGCCGTCAACTCCTCGGCCAGCGGCCACGCAGAGCCAATCTGGATCTTGATCTCCTCCGCCGTGTTCTCCCCGATGTCGAGTCCGAAATCGCGGCGGAACATGGTGATGATCGACTCGTTCAATTCGTCGCCGGCCACGCGAGCCGAGTGAGCCGTGACGATGCCGCCCATCGAAATGACGGCGACTTCCGTCGTGCCACCTCCGATGTCGACGATCAAGTTGGCGCTCGGCAAGTGCACGGGTAGTCCCGCACCAATTGCAGCGGCCATCGGCTCCTCGATGATGTACACCGGTCGACGCGCTCCAGCGAACTCCGCGGCATCCTGCACGGCCCGACGCTCCACCCCGGTGACGTCAGAGGGCACGGCGATGATCATCCGCGGCTTGTTCCAGCGATTCGGATTGACCATCTGGATGAACTGTCGGAGCATCTTCTCGCACACGTCGAAGTCGGCGATCACGCCGTCCTTCAGGGGGCGCACCAGGCGGATGTTCTTCGGTGCCCGACCCCACATGCGCTTGGCTTCCCAGCCCACAGCCACGAGCGGACCCGACTTCGTCTCGACGGCCGCGGTGGACGGCTCGTCCAGCACGACCCCTGCGCCCTTCACATAGATGAGCGTGTTGGCAGTCCCGAGGTCGATGGCGATATCCCGCCCGAGCGTCAGTGAACCACCAGCCATGAATTGATCTCCTCGGCGTACTTCACGCCTGATTAGCCAGAAATGCTACCGAGCGGGCCCCGTTCCTCGGGTGCGGCCCGCGTAAAGCCGCTACTTGAGCGTCGGAAAGAAGATGCCAAGTTCGCGCTTCGCCGATTCGGCGGAGTCGCTGCCGTGCACCACGTTCTCGGTGAAGATGGTGCCGAGATCACCGCGAATCGTGCCCGGAGCAGCCTGACGAGGATTCGTCGCGCCCATCATCCCGCGCACGATCTCCCACGTGTCTTCCGGTCCTTCGACCGCCATCGCCACCACGGGGCCCCGCGACATGAACTTCACCAGGTCGGCATAGAAGCCCTTGCCCTTGTGTTCCTCGTAGTGACGCTCGAGAGTCGCCTCGTCCAACGTGCGAAGCTCCATCGCCGCCAGGCGCAGGCCCTTCGTTTCGAATCGACTGATGATGTTGCCGACCAGTCCGCGTTCGACGGCGTCGGGCTTGAGAAGGACGAGGGTTCTGTTGCTCACGGCGTCACAGGCTACGGCGAAGATGGGCGCGCGCACCACCCACCACGTACAACGAACCGGCGATCAACACGGCATCGTTCTCACCGGACTCCGCCACCGCACGTTGGCACGCGTCCGCAACGTTCTCCACGACGTCGACGCGCTCACAGCCCATCGATCGCGCCGCAGCCGCCAACTCTGCGGCGGACACCGCGCGAGGCGACGGGGCCGTGCAGCAGATCACCCGATCGAACTCGTCTGCGCGGAGGGCAGACAACCTGTCGAC
>JBJTFU010000106.1:0-2554 GCA_046093585.1 Ilumatobacteraceae bacterium
CACTTCGTGCGCAACCCGATCGGCCAGCGCCTGCCGCGCAAGTTCAAGGTCAACTTCTCCGGTTGCTCGACGGACTGCGGCCAGGCGATGTTCAACGACGTCGGCGTCGTCGCGGTCAGCCGCGAGGCACAGGACGGAACCATCGAACACGGCTTTCGCGTCTACATCGCAGGCGGTCTCGGCGCGACGCCACATCCGGCGCTCGCCCTCGAGGACTTCACCCGTCGCGAGGACCTCCTGCCGACGATCGAGGCGACCTTGCGCGTGTTCGACCAGACCGGCAACCGCGACAACAAGTTGCGTGCGCGATTGAAGTGGGTCGTCGACCAGCTCGGCATCGAGGAAGTCCGTCGTCGCGTCGCCAAGGTTCGCCACACGTTGCCCGCCTCCTCGACGTGGCCGGGTGGAATCCCGCCCGAGGTCGTCGCCGCAGGCGACGCGCCGGCAGGGCGCAACGAGTTCGGCGAGGTGACCCAGGTCGGCCAGGGAGTTCGCGTGGACCTGCGCGGAACGACGTCGTTTCGGGCGTGGGAGATCGCAAGCGTCGTCCGTGGTGCCGCCAAGGGCACCGTGTCGGCGATCGCCTATGCCGCACTCGGCGACATCACCGCCGAGCAGTTCCGTGCACTCGCTTCCATCCAGCGCGAGTTCGTCGCCGACGTTCGCCTCACCAACCGTCAAAACGTCGTGTTCCGCGGGTTGCGCGAGGACCAACTCGAGCCGCTCTACCAGCGACTCGTGGCGATCGACATGGCGCGACCCGGTGCGGAGCTCGCCCGCGACGTCGTCGCCTGCCCGGGCGCCGACACCTGCAACATCGCCGTGACCCAGTCGCGCGGTCTCGCCGGAGCGATCGGCGAGCGTCTCGAGTCCGAGGGTCTCGCCGAGGTCGGCGGTGTGCGCATCAACATCTCCGGCTGCACCAACAGCTGCGGTCAGCACCACGCCTCCGACATCGGCCTCTTCGGCGCCGAGCGTCGCGCACACGGCAAGAGCCTCCCCGGCTATCAGCTCCTCCTCGGAGGACACGTCGGCGAGGAACAGATCCACTTCGGCGACAAGGCGTTGCGCCTGCCGGCCAAGACCGCACCAGAGGCGGTCGCACGCGTCGTGCGTCGGTTCGCCGAGGAGCGCACCGCGACCGAGACGTTCTCGACGTGGCTCGCCCGAGTCGGTGGAGCAACGAGCGTGGCCGAAGGACTGCGCGACCTGGATGACATTCCGACGCCGGAGACGAACCCCGACTTCTTCGTCGACTACGGCGAGGTCGGCCCCTACGTCGCCAACGTCGCGGAATCGGAGTGTGCGACGTGACGACGAGTGAGACGATCGTCGTCGGCACGCACGAGTGGAGCCTCGTCGAGCGCGTGCGCTCGGGCGTGACCTTCGTCGTTGGCGTGTCGTTGCTCGTCGCCTCCAACGTGCTGCACGAGCGATGGCTCACCTTCCTCGGCGTCACGACGCTTGGTGCCTTCGCCTACGTCGCCTCAACCTCCGGGCGCGTCGTGCACATCAGTCGCGACCGTCTCGAGACCGTCTCACCCTTCGGCGTGCGAACCCTGCTTGCCACCGACGTCGCCCAAGTGAGCGCAATCGACGACCCCTTCGGCACCGTCACCGTGGTCGTTCACCCGCGCGTCGGCCGACCGTTGTCGATTGCGATGCGCGCGATCGCGGCGCACCCCGAAGGCATGGTTGCCCTGCACCAGTTCGTCGACCACGCAATCGGCGCCGGCCGACTCGATCCCGCACGAGTGTCGCTCAAAAACGAGCTCGCGTTCTACTAGGCGTAGAGCGCTACGTGAGGTAGCGCACGATGAGGTCGCGCAGGAATGCATGCATCCTGGCGTCGTCCAACTGGTCGTCGGGTGCCATCAGTTCGTTGTGGATGAGCATGAAGGCAAACGACATCGTCAGCTGCGTGAATGCGGGCACGTCGAAGGTGATTGCAACGTCGTTGCGGACTGCGATTCGATGGATCAGGCGTTCGCTCAGCGACTGGAACTCTCGCGCCAAGTCCGCGAGCCTCGTTCGCAGCACCTCGTTGTCCACCGATGCAGCGAGTGCCTGCACGCGAGTCCAACGAACCCTGCGCGTGTAGTCCGAGCTCGGCATCGGCAAGGAACGAATGATCTCGTCGTAGTCCACCGGTCCAGAGCCGGTCTCGACGGCTTCCACGATGTCGCGCCAGCGATCGATGTTGCGGGCGTAGTCCTCGGTGAGCACGTGGGCGATGAGACCGTCCCGAGAGACGAAGTGTCGGTAGATGAGCGAGACGGAGCAGTCGGCCTGGCGCGCGACTTCCTGCACGCGCAACCCGACGATGCCGTTGAGTTCGATCTCGACACGAGCACTGGCGACGATCGCGTCGTACTTCGAAACCTCTGCAACCGTTGTCACCAGTCGCACCTTACAACCCGCACATGGGGTGAAGAATTTTCCACGCGCAGAGATTCACCGTTTTGTCGGTGCGACGCTCGGTGCGAGCGATACGTGACTACTTCTTTTGTGGTTGCGGCCACGTGCCGTCGCGGCCGTCCATGCCGGCGTTCGG
>JBJTFU010000107.1:0-22013 GCA_046093585.1 Ilumatobacteraceae bacterium
AGGGGCTTGTGGCACCGCTTGTACTTGCGCCCGCTCCCGCACCAGCAGGCATCGCCGGCTGCGGGAAGCACCTTCGGTGGAGTGTTCGTGATGCTGGACATCCTTCGTTCAGGCTAGGGGCAGCGGCCACCTAATGACAGGTTTGAGATTCAGACCAACTGAGGTTGATTTGCCTGTAGGTCCAGCGAGTGTTCGCGGCGGAAGGTCTGGATGATCACGACGGCCATCACGCTGACGAACGGCAAGTTCTGGCGAAACGAGGTGAAGTCGCTTCCCGCAATGATGCCGACGTAGTAGCCGAACGTGGAGATGATCAGCATCTTCAGTCGATCGATTGAACCCTTCGGGATGAAGAGCGAGATGGTGAACAGCAGTGGCACGATCACCGTCTCCGAAAAGACGATGCGTGGAAGGAGCAGGTCGGAGAGTGTGCGTTCGATCGCCACGAAGTCGGCGTTCAGGAATTGCAGACCGACCAGATTGGACAGCACGAGGTAGGCCTTCTCCTTGTCGATCAGCGATCGAGCAAGGGTGAGGTCGTCGTTGTTGTCGATCGAGTACGCGACGGAGTAGAGGAACACGCCGAGCAAAACCGATCCGACGGTGACGAGCGACATCCGCAGGTAGTAGAGGTGCGGGCGGATCTTCTGGACGACGAAGACGGTGGCGACTGCCATGACGAGCGCGACTGCAAGGTGCGGACGGAGCAAGCCGATCGTTGCGAGGCTGAGCACGCGCAGCGACGGGTTGCGGCCGATCAGCAGGGTGGTGAGTGCCAAGAGGAGCATGGTCTCGCGAAGCGCCAAGAGTGAGAAGAAGAACACGATCGGTCCGGTCGCCAACCACAGATACAGCGGCTTGACCTTGACACTCGTCCTTGCGAGGTGTCTCGTGACCACGACGGCGTTGACGAGGAAACACATGAAGGAAACGAACTTGAGGGCGATGGCGGCGTTGAATCCCGCAAGGGTGAGCAGATATGCCGGGCCAACGTAGAGATAACGGCGATCAATGAGATCGAAGACGCTCGTAGGGCGACCACCCCATTCGAGTTTGCCCATCATGTAGATGTGCAGTTGCTGGTCGTTCGAATAGAACTCCAGTTGTCCGTCAGTTCCGTATCTCCAATGGATGAGCGAGATACCGATCACCCACAGGGCGCTCAGTGCGGCAAGGACGTCGCGGCGGGGGAACCACGGCAGTAGGAGTACGACGGCGAGCAGTCCGAGGAGGATTGCTTCGAGGTAGTACATCAGGAGATCAACCCATGCGCGCGGCGATGCGCCGGCCTGCGATCAATCCGAGCAGTCGAGGCTGCGAGTACTCCCATTCGCCGAGGAATCGTACGACGTCGGCCCCCGTTCCCTGTTTGAAGTCGTACACGCCACGGTTGTTGATCGGGTCTGCTCCACCCATGTCGTAGGTCACGACACCACGCTCCTTGCACAGCCGCATCAACTCCCAGAACGCCTTGTAGGAAGCGTAGGTCTTCCTGCCTTCGGGTGTCGCGGCAGCGAAAGTGTCCCACGCTTGGTCACCGATGACGAGAGCGCCGCGCAGCGCAATGATGTTGCCGTCATTGTCGTCACAGCGAACGACGATGCAATCGCTACCGAACTGAGTGATCAAGGAGGTGATCGACTCGAGCGAGTTCTGAGGTGCAAGGTGTTCGATGCCCTTGTAGGAGTGCATCTGGTCGTACACCACCTTCATCTCGGCCGGAACCGGGTCGATCCAGTGATACGCGGTGATTTCACGCTTGAAGCTGCGGCGGAGGTTGTGCCGCCAGTTCTTGGTCAACTGTGCCTCGCGCGTCTCGTCACTGCCAGTGAGGTCGTAGAGCAGGCTGAGTCCGCTCAAGATCGTCTCCTGGCTGTTGGTCCAACCGTGTTTGGCCATCGTCGCTGCCTCGGCGTCGCCGTACGAGCGCATCACGTTGAGGCGATAGACGAGGTATCGCGCCCCCGATGCCGAGGCGATCGCGTCTCTCATCGGTGTCCCGCACACCGAGACGTCGCCGGCAGGTCCACCCGGACTCCACGCCAGACCGATCACGGAGAGATAGCGGCGGGTCTGTACCTGGATCATCGCCACGACGCGCCCGTTGCGCTTCGCCACCAGCCGGATCGGGGTCCAGCCGAAACGCTTGCGGTGTTCGCCCCAGCGGTGGCTTTGATAGACCGACCAACCCGGCAGTAGTTGGAGTTGTTCGTCCCATTCGTCTGCAGAACCGGTCCAGTTGGTCCACTCGGCGGTGGGGAGACCACGCAGTTGGGCCTTGCCGGCAGTCGTGCTGCGAATCATTCTCGTCACTGCCGAGTTGCCGAGCGCCCGCGAGAAACGTGAACCGGCATCCCACTCGCCGAGGTATTCGACCGTTTCGCCACCGAACCCGAGCTTGAAGTGATCGACGCCGGATGCCGCCTTGTCGTGGGGAGCGATACCTCCGAGGTCGAAGAGCTTCACGCCTCGCTCGCGCAGGCTCTTGCGCAATTCGAAGAGCATTCCGTATGCGGCGCTCATTTCCCTGCCCTGTTCCGTGGTGGCAGCGGCAAGGTAGTGGGCACGGTCGCCATGGATGACCACGAGCGCACCCGTCACCGGTTGATCCCCGAGTCGTCCGATGATCGTGAGCACACCGTCGCCCAACTCGTGGCGCATCTGACGGAGTTGTTCGCCCGAGTAGACGGGGATGGAGATGTTCTTCTCGTTGACCATCTGCTTGAGCAGACCGCCGAGCTCCTCGAGGTTCTGGTCGTCGTTGCCGATCTGCCACGTCAACCCGTGGCGCAGGGCGAGTCGTACGTAGTAGCGGTGCTTTTTGCTCATCGACTTCAACCACGACTCTTCGTCGTCGTTGGTCTGCAGGAACACCGAGTAGCGGCTGTTGACGGGACGGCGGGCGCGAACCATGAACGAGTTGGTGGTGAAGAAGTCCGTCTTGATCGCCGGGGTCATCACGTTGCAGCGCAGATAGCACCGACCGACGACCGCTTCGACGGCGTCGTGCAGCGTGCGCATGTCGTCGGCGAGTCCGGCGCCTCTCGACGACACTGGTCCGCCAGGCACCCAGGCGAACTCGATTCCTCCCGGCATCCGCCGACACAGCACTTGGGCGAGTGAGACATGGTTGCCGTCGAGTCGGGCGAGGCGCAGCGGCTTCCATCCGCCGCGACGCTGGAACTCCCCCCAACCCCAGCATTGGAACGCAGGTGCGTCACGGAGGCGATCCATCAATTCGTCCCATCGGGTCGGCGACTCGACGAGGGTCCACTCGGTGGCGGTCACAGGAAGTTCACCAGCCAGACGTTGCGATAGTGGGCGGGTGCGGTTGCGGCGATCGCCGTCGGAAGCGCGGGCCACTGCATCACCACTACATGATGTCGTCGCTCGATGGCACGGAGCGATGGTCGTCCTTCGTCGTCCACTCGAAACGGCACACCGTAGGGAACGGTGTGGTCGTCGAGGCGCTCGTGGAGAGGATGAACCCCGGGCATGTGCCGTAGGTCATCGAGTACACGGGTGAACATTGCCCGTCGGCGCTCGCGCTCGGCGACGGGGTCTTGGTCGTTCAGCCGCGCGAGCGATCGACATCCGATCGCCATGGCGGCGGGAAGCTGCGTTTCGTCGTCACTGGAACCCGACTCGATTGCCGGCTTACCGAGTGTTCGACGCACGGTGCGGATCGTCGCACGCATTGCTGCGAAGACGGGGACGCCGGTTCGGCGCTCGAAACGCGACAGTGCGAAGCGCAGAGCATGTGCACCCTCGCCACGTTCGATGCATGGCATCGACATCCCTGCAGAACTTCGGGCGAGCAACGCCGCTCCACTGGAGACATGGAACGTCTTGCGTAGGCTGAGGATGCCGAAGTCGCCGCGCAGACCGAGGAGCTGACCGTGTTCATCGCGGCTGAACAGTCCGTGCGCGTTGTCCTCGATCAATCGGGCGTTCGTCCGTGCGCAGTACGCACGAAATGGAACGAGATCCTGGGGGAACCCGAAGTAGTCCACTGCGATGATCGCCTTCGCGGGTGGAACTCCATCGAGCGAGTCCGGTCGGAGAGCCTCGTCCACGTCGTAGAAGAGTGGTTCTGCGCCGAGCACTGCGATCGAAGCAAGCACGTCGCGACAGACGAATCCGGGAATCGCGACACGGTCTCCGGATCCGACCCCGGAACGCCGGAGTGCCTCGACGATCGCATGTCGAGCGAACGCGAAGTACGAGACCTCGGCAGATCGGTAGTCGGCGAGGACGTCGCTCACGAGTGACGCCCCGGCACGAGCAACAGACCGAGTGCAAGGTAGGTGCGCAGGTGCAGGGGGTTGCCCAGCGCCGCCCGCGTCAGCATCGATGCGGCATGGAGACGCTGGCCGCTTGCCTGGAACCCACGCCCTGCGGTGTACAGACATTTGGCGAGTCTGGCTTTGCGTTGGCGTGGCGGGATCGTCGGGTCGAGTGCCAGGTGTTTCTGTACGACTGCTCGTTCGGCAGCCAAGTGACGAAGAATCGAGCCGCTCGCGTTGCCCTCGTGTCGTCGGTATTCGCCGAGCACATCGTCGAGGAAGTGGAACGTACAGCCGAGGCGAGCGAGCTTCATCCACATTTCGTAGTCCTCTGCGGTGATGAACTCCGTCGATTCGTCGAACGACCCGACCTGCTCGAGGCAGGATCGACGCACCACGGTCGCCGACGTGGAGATGCGGTTCTGGTCGAGCAGCAGATCTCGCCAGGACGACTTCTCGGCAGGTCCGTACCGTACGACGCGTTCCGGACGATCGCCCCCCACCCACTTCTCGGCGTGACAGACGAGGTCGGCGCCACGTTGGAGCGCATCCACACATCGTTCCAATTTGGTTGCATACCAGTGATCGTCCGAGTCGAGGAAGGCCACGAACTCACCCCGACTGCGGCGGATGCCTTCATTCCTCCCGGCCGCGATCACACCGTGGTTGTGGAAGTTGACGAGGGTGATCCGATCGTCGTTGAACGACGCCACCACGGCCTCGGTCTCGTCCGTGGAGAAGTTGTTGACCACGATCGCTTCCCAGTCGGTGAAGGTCTGTCCGGCGACCGAACCGAGTGAAGCGCGGAGAAAGTGGGCGTGGTTGTAGGTGGGGATCACCACGGAGACGAGTGGCCGACCGGTCACGAGAACGTCTCCACGCAGTATCGCAACAGAGCATCGATTTCCAGGTCCAGGTCGTCCGTGAGTGTCAGTCCGGTCGAACGGATCTTGGATGAATCGTAGGACAACTCGGGCGTCGATTCGCCCGTCCCATCGGGGATGGTGAGGGGAAGTTCCCGACCCAGTACGTGTCTCGCCCGTTCTTGCACGCGCCGTGCCGCATCGGCGATCGTCATCGTGACCGTCGATCCCAGATTGAACAACCCGTCACCCACGCTCGCGATCTCGATCAGGTGTACGAGTGCCGAGCACACGTCGACATAGGGGATGAAGTTGCGGCGCTGCGTCCCCGGGGTGCGCAACTCCAACTTGCCGTTCGTGACCGCCTGTCGACAAAGGTCGTTGATGATGATCTGCCAGATCTCGTTGTCTGGTCGTTTCGGATACCCGAAGCCGTTCGACAAGCGAACACGCACACCCTCGACGGCGCCCCGATCGTGTGCCGCCGCGACCAGATGCTCGGCCTCCAAATGGGTCGAGGCGTACGGCTGCTGTGGGTTGGTCGGGGTCTCCTCCGTGATGTGGCCCACGTACGGAGTTCCGTAGACGTGACCCGTGGAGAGAAAGACGAAGCGCTTCACCCCCGCTTGGATGCTCGCGTCGAGCACGATCCGCGTCCCCTCCACGCCCACCTTCCAGGCGCGATTGGGGTCGTCCTTGGCGGCGAAGTCGGGAAGCGAGACCAGATGCACCACCGTGTCGATCCCGTGCAACGCTTCGCTCCACCCTGCAGCGTTCGTCACGTCTGCTACGCAAGTCGTCGCGCGCGGGGCCCACGCGGGCGTCGACCTCGGCGCGCGTGAAGACAGTCGCAGTGCGACATCGGTCGTGTCGTCGAGTCGTTCGGAGAGTCGCCCGCCGATGGTGCCAAATCCACCAACGACGAGGACGCGATGGGTCATCGGTGTTTGAGCGCCCAGTCGTAAGGAATGGTCGACGACATCGGGTCCAGGCGGTCGATCTCGTTCGGGTCGTGGGGAATCGTGGCGCAGTTCGCGACGAGCGACATTTGGGTGTCGATCCCCTTGAAGCCGTTCCACACTCCGGGGGGGACGGTGACCAGCATGTAGTTGTCCGGACCGAGGATCAATTCCTGGATCTCGCCCTTGGTGGGGCTGGCTGGACGATCGTCGTACATCACGAACTTGATGCGTCCGATGGGCACCGCATAGTTGAGAGTCATTCGCGAGTGGATGTGCCAGGCCTTGATCACACCGGGATACACCGTCGAGAAGTAGATCTCTCCGAACTGTTCGAAGTTCTCGTCCGAGTTCTTCAGCATGTGCATCACCTTGCCGCGCTCGTCGTGAATCTGGCGCAATGGAATCACTTTGACTCCGTCGATCATGGTCGGGCCTCCGTGTAGTGGTTGATCTGTCGGCGAGTGAGTTCGATCGCTGGTGTGCCGGCATGTTGTTCGCGGTACCAACCGATGGTGTGTTCGAGCGTCGCATCGAATCCCCAGCGTGGTCCCCATCCAAGTTGCGAATGTGCCTTGCTGCAATTCAAGTTGAGCAGGCCTGCTTCGTGCATCTTCGCGTCGGGCTCCTCCACGCGTACGGAGCCCGTACCCCAGTGCTCGATCGAGCGTTCCACGACATCGAGCACGGTGTGAATGGAGTCTTCCGCTGGTCCGAAGTTCCAGGATCCGCTGGTGTCGGGCTCGTCGAGCAGCGCAGCGGCCAAGACGAGATAACCCGAGAGTGGTTCCAGCACGTGTTGCCACGGACGTGTGGCACGCGGGGAACGAATCACGATTTCCTCATTGTTGGCGAGTGCGCGAATGCAGTCGGGAATGATCCGTGCTTCGGCCCAGTCGCCGCCACCGATCACATTGCCGGCTCGTGCGCTGGCGGCATTGAAGCCTTCACGGTGAACGAAGAACGAGTCGTTGTAGGAGGAGAAGACCAACTCGGCGGCAGCTTTCGAGGCACTGTACGGATCGTGCCCACCCAGTTCGTCGGTCTCGACGTAACCGACGTGCGTTTCGCGGTTGCGATAGCACTTGTCCGAAGTGGCGAAGACGAGCGACCGAATCGAGGTCGATTCGCGTGCTGCTTCGAGCACGTTCACGCCTCCCGCAACGTTGGTGTCGAAGGTTTCCTTGGGGTCGCGGTACGAGCGGCGCACGATCGGCTGTGCTGCGAGATGAATCACGATATCCGGCCGGGCGCGTACGAACGTCTTGCGCACCGCGTCCAGGTCGCGGACGTCACCGTCCGTATGGTCGATCAACGAGCGCAGTCCGAGTTGATCGAAGTGCGACACGGGCCCGTCCGGCGGGAGTGCGAAGCCGAACACCTTCGCCCCGAGGTCGTGCAACCAGAGCGAGAGCCATGAACCCTTGAACCCGGTGTCGCCAGTGACGAGCACCCGTTTCCCGTTGAACTGGGGGAGCGCTGCTACCAGAGCTTCCAAGGCGGCCTTTCGCTTGCGGCCATCGAGTCGAGCAAGGTCCAGTCGCGGTGGGTATCCATGCACTGCCAGAAGTCATCGTGCTCGTACACGGCAAGTTGGCCGTCCTTGACGAGTGCGCGCATCGGCTCTTGTTCGAACACGAGCCCCTCGCGATCGTCGAGGTAACTGAAGATCTTCGACTCGAGAACGAAGTACCCGCCAGAGATCCGACCACCGGTCGCCTGCGGCTTCTCGTTGAACTCACTCGCGAGTCCCGACTTGTCGATCACCAGTTCACCGAATCGTCCCGGAGGACGCACGCCGGTCACCGTCGCCGTACGACCCTGCTTCTGATGGAAGGTCTTCAGTGCGCGAATGTCGATGTTGCTGAGGCCGTCGCCGTAGGTGAGCATGAATGGTGAGCCCTCGACGTGGTGTTGGACACGCTTGACGCGCGCTCCGGTCATCGCGTTCAAACCGGTGTCGACGAGGGTCACCTTCCAGCCGACCTCGGTCTCGCGGGAGTGGTAGGTGATTGCCGCGTCCTTGCCGAGGTCGATCGTGAAGTCCCTCGTGCGCGCCTGATAGTTGAGGAAGAAGTCCTTGATGACTTCGCCCTTGTAGCCGAGACAGAGCACGAACTCGTCGTTGCCGAAGTGCGCGTAGTAACGCATCAGGTGCCACAGAATCGGCAGTTGACCGATGGTGATCATCGGCTTGGGAACGTCGGCCGAGACGTCGCGAATGCGCGTACCGAAGCCGCCGCACAGGATCACCGTCTTCATGTCAGCCATTACCGTCCACCACCGTTCGCGCTTGATGCGGCGCTATCAAGATACCAACGAGTGGGCTTTATCCGTGTTGCTGGCACGTCGTGCCCTTGTCGTATCTGGTCGATCATCGCTGCTTTGTCACGACCTATCGCCAACACGAGTCGATGCGGAATGCAGCGGATCCTCGCTGCCGACAGTGACACCCGAACGGAAGGAGGCTTCGGGCTGTCCCACTCGATCACGACCGGCGATTGAGAATCCAACGTGCTCCGACGCGGAAACAAACTCGCCACGTGGCCGTCATCGGCCATGCTCAACAACGCGACATCGGGAGTGCCCATCTGCCACAGTCGTGCGGCCCACTCCTCGGCATCACGCCGAGGATCGTCCGAGTGCGGCGCACGAATCACCGCTGACTCACCGAAGTGATCGATCAATGCCCGGTCGTTGCGCTCAGGTGAGTCGAGTGGCACACAGCGTTCGTCGGTGGCGATCACGGTGACTGGATGAGCGAGACGGAGATGACGCAAGACGAGCGCCACCGACCGACCACCACAGACGGTGAGCACGCTTCGTCCACGAGTGCGGTACGCCTCCTCCAAGTGTCGGACGATGTCGCAGGCGCTCGCCTGCGCCGCGTCGTCCTCCGTCGCGTGAGGTGTCGAGAGCCCCTGGCTCACCGTCAGGCCAACTCGAGGATCTGATGCCAAAGAGGAAGTCCTGAGTCGAGAAAGAAGACGTCGGTACCCGACTGGTCGCGAACGGAAACCTCGCGCAATGCGGCGGCGAGTTCCACCTCCGTCGACACCTGACGAACGAGTGGATGACTCCCCACGACCGAAAGATCCAGTTCTCGCGGATTGAGTACCGCGATCACAGGAGTGCCGAGATCGATCGCTTCCAACGTGGCGGTACCGCTGGCACCGAGCACTACGACCTCCGACTCGGCAATCAAGTGGTCAGCGCTTTCGGTGGCCAGACGCACGCGGGAACGGTCGAAAGTGAATGCACTCGCATCGATGAGTGGGTGTGGTTTGAAGGTGAGTGCACGGTTACCTGCATGAGCCGTCACCCAGGTCAGATAGCGCTGAGTGCTGGCCACCTCGAGTTCGCCGAGGACAAGAATGCCCCGTCGCATCACCGATTCGCGTCGTTGTCTCGGTTCACGGACGTACATCAACGCCTCAGCGTCGTGTAGTGATGTCGACTCGTATCCGCCTTGCCGCAATTCGTCTCGTGCAATTCCAGAGTTGACCGCCACGTGAGACGGAAGGAGCGATCGCGAGGCGGCACCGACGAAGTAGCGCAGATCCCAGAAGCGCACCGTGGCGTGGGGAACCGCGATGCTGCGCGTGTTGCCGCCTGCCAGATGGCGAAGTGCAAACTCCCACGGCTGGTTCTCGTAGATGTAGAGCATGGTGCGATCGACTCCTTCAGGAAGCAGTCGTTGCAGGTTGACCATGTTGATCGCGACGCTCATCGGGTGTGAGCCGCGGAAGGACTCGTTCCAGTCGCGTTCGAAGATGGGCCACAAGTCACAGTCACGGATCACGAACGCGTCGCGGGCGTCCACCCCCAGGCGCTCGATTCGTCGGTAGGTTCGCCACGCTCGCCACGCGTCGAGCCATCCGTGTACTTGGTCGAGCAAGTGGTGGCGGGGCAGGTTGCGCAGTGCTGCGCGCGCTGCCGATGGTGTGGGGATCGCAGAGTGTGGTGTGAACCGGTGCAGCCAGGTGATGTGTTTCCCGCTTTGCTCGATCATCTCGGGCAGGTTCGCCCAGTAGCCGCTTTCGAACGTTCCGCGGGCGAGATCCCGTGGATCTACACGGAACAGATAGTCGGCAATCACGAAGTCGGTGACGTCCGTCGAGGGCGTGGAGAGGGTGAACCACCGTGCGAGGTGCCGCAATGCGCGAATCGACGAGACCCTCGTCCTCGTGAGCGGGGCAACCCGGCTGCACGGAACGCCGAGTCGTCGACAGGTTCCTGCAATCGCGTGTGCTGCGCGGCGGTTGGATACACGGATGTCCACGTACGCCGGCCGCGCGGTGCGCAGTCGTTCGGCGAGGGCGAGCAGTTTCACTGCATCGGGCAACACGCCGAGCTCGCCCCAGCGCTTGGCCCACACCAGCGTCATGTGCAGATAACTGAGCCCGTCGTCGAACCGGAGTGTCTCGACGAGTGGTCGCCCGCCGACTTGGAAACCAGCGACATCGTCGAGTGCCCGCAGAATCGCGTCCCGGTAGTGCTCGCGATCGGCGCGGATTATCGACGGAAGAGAGACGTGTAACGAGTCGTCGGCAGCAAACTCGTTCCACAACACCAGATGCTGGTCAGTGTCGACACCAACCGGGGTGTCGCTGACGACCCAGGTGCTGCGGTCGGTCACGGCATTGTGAAGGGGACGACGGAGTTCGTGGCGAGCACGGTGAGCGACTCGTGGAAACTCGTCATCGCCAAGTCGAAACTTCCACCGGCTCCTTGGACCAAGGCGAGCGCTGCCGCCACGTCCCAGATCATGATGTTGCGTTCGAAGTACGCATCCGCTGCGCCTCGAGCGACGAGAACCAGTGATGCGGCTGCAGAACCGATCATGCGGACCTTGGCGAATTTGAGGATCTCGGCCATGTAGTTGCCGATCGCCAATGGGTCGGTAGCAGGGAACCTGCTCGGGAAGCCGGTGCAGACCGTGGCTCGCAAGAGTGACGACTCGCTCGACACCCGGATCTCGCCGTGCGTCGAATGGGCACCGAAGCCGGCACCTCCCCAATACAGCACCTTCGTGCTGAGGTCGTACAACACACCGAAGGCTGGCTTGCGGTCGTCCCACAACGCGACACAGATCATCGACGGGCCGAGTGCGCGCGAGAAGTTGTAGCTGCCGTCGAGCGGGTCGATGATCCACAGCGGGCCATCCATCGATTGGTGATGCGACTCCTCGGTTTCCTCGCTGAGGATGCTCACGCCCGTCTCCGAAAAACCTGCGATCAGTTCGGACTCGAGGAACTTGTCGGCAACGAGTTTCACCTCACGCTCACCGAGTTGTCGGTCGGTGACCGAACCGAGCGATCCACGATCGGCCGCAAAGAGTTTCTCGGCGGTGTCGACGACGAGTCGTTTGGCGATTTCCAGGAGTGCGGCGTGGTCGACGCTCATGAGAGGTAGGGGCCCGGCGCGGGGATGTGGAACTGGTTCCGCCAGCCTTCATCGGCGAAGTAGATCTGGTGCACGAGACGCATGGTGTTGTAGGCGTCGCGTGACGAGCCCATGCCGATCGGCTTGTTCTCGAGGACCGCGTCCGCGAACACGGCGATTTCGGAGTCCCATGACGGGTCGTTGTGGAACTGCGTCGTCGTCTCTTGTGGGTCTCCGTTGTCCCGGTCCGGGTCGGCGATGATCAGGGTCATCGTCTCGGCGCCGTAACTCTTCGAACCACTGAGGATTCCGCGCAGCACGATGCCGCCGTACTGCATGTTGATGTCGAGGTGAAACTGGTGGCGCCACTGCGTGGCGCTCGAGTTGATCATCGCCACTACGCCTTCTCGTGTGCGCATCAGTGCGTAGGCGTTGTCTTCGACGTCGTATCCCCAGTGACTGTTGTCGACGAACGAATACACCTCTTCGAACTCGCCACCGAACATGCGCATCAGATCGACCATGTGGATTCCCTGGTCGAGCAGCACGCCGCCACCGGCAACGTCACGCTTGGCACGCCAATCGGCTTGGTTGAAGGTGATCAACTTCGACTTTCCGTAGACGCCGCGCATGTTGATGATCCGACCGAGGCGTCCCGACTTGATGATCTGCATCGCTTCCTGGATCGACTCGTGGTAGCGGTGATTGAACCCGTACATCAGGTGGAGGTCGGGGTGCTTCCGTTCTTCCGCGATCACGGCTTCGATGTCGGCCATGTTCCTGCCTGGCGGTTTCTCACAGAGCACGTGCACGCCACGGGCGAGACCGGCGATGGTGACCTCGGCCGCCATGTCGTTGCTCATGCAGACGATCAACGCGTCGAGATCCTCGCGCAACAGGTCTTGATACGAGCGGTAGTAGCGAACACCGTCGGGCATCGTTCCGTCCTCGGTGAAGACTCGGTCGCACACGGCCACCACGTCGAACGCAGGGTGGCGATCGCAACACTCTCTCCTGCGCTTGCCGACGACGCCGTATCCGGCTATTCCGACGCGCACACGGTGCGGTGTGCTGCTCATATCCCTCTCGTCAGGCTACCCAGTTGGGTGGGTGGGAAAGGCGAGGACCGATGCGATCAGCGCGAAGGCAGAGTGGATGCGCTGCGGAGAAACACCGTGTCGACGCCGTAGGCGATGAAGCGGAATCCTTCATCGATGCGTCGGCGAAGGAGAGCAGGATCGGGGTCGACGACGTGCGTTCCGGCCGGCTTGTTCACCCGCTTGCATGCTTCGCGGATCTCGTTCACCGCGCCGACGACATCGGGATGATCGAGTTGGCCCGTGCGACCGAGTGATGCGGAAAGATCGTACGGTCCGATCATCAACGCGTCGAGTCCCTCGACTGCGAGGATCGCATCCAAGTTCTTGATCGCGTCGACATGCTCGATTTGAGCGATGACGAGGGACGCCTGCGCTTCGGCTTGGTACTCCTCGAAGCGCGCGCCGAAACCGTTGGCGCGACAAAACCCGACTCCACGAGTTCCATTCGGCGGCCAGTGACACCCTTGGACGAGCGGTCGGAGTTGCTCCGCCGAGGTGATCATCGGAATGACGACACCTGCCGCTCCGGCGTCGAGCGCTTGTCGACAATTGATCACCGCGGGAGTGGCCACTCGTGCGAGGGGAAGTGCGCCGCCCAGTTCGAGGGCCCGAAAGAGATCGGGGATCTGATGCGGAGAGAAGTGGCCGTGCTCGAGATCGAGCGCGACCCACTCGTATCCGTTGCGCGCGATGATCTCGGCAGCATTGCTGTCGGCGAGTTGCATCCACGAGCCGATGCTGGTGCCGCCTTGGACGAGCGTGGAGCGAAGCTTGGTGATCCCTGCGAGACGGTCCACTGATTCCCCTTTCAGCACTGCACCAATGAAGTTATCGCCGCGAGCAGTTAACGCGATCGATTCAGATTTCGCCGATCTTGCGTAGGTGATCGACCAGTAGAGCAGCGGCCTCGCGCTCCATTCGCCCGCGCGTCTCGGTGGCATAGGTGCCCATGTGCGCAGTCATCACGACGTTGTCGAGATCCTTCAGTGGGCCCGAGTACGGCTCTATCTCGAAACAGTCGAGCGCGGCACCGGCGAGATGGCCGGAGACGAGTGACGCCCGCAGCGCTTCTTCGTCGATGAGTCCGCCTCGCGCAATGTTGACGAGGAATGATCCTTGCTTCATCGAGGCGATCTGTTCGGCCGCGATCATGTGGTGGTTGTCCGTCGTGTAAGGAACGTGCAGGGTGACGATGTCGCTCGTAGAGAGCAACGTCGACAGGTCGGCGAAGCGAACCCCCGAGGCATTCGATGCGATCGGATCGTGTGCGATCAGGTCGACACCGAACGGCGCGAGGAGTTCGGCCACCTTGCGTCCGATACGTCCGAATCCGACGACGCCGACCGTCTTGCCCGAGAGCAACTGTCCGAACTGACCCTTCCAGACGCCGGCGCGAATCGCACGGTCCACGCGCGAGATGTTGCGGAGCATCCCGATGATGTGACCGATCGTCAGCTCTGCGACCGCTTGAGCGGGAGGTTCTGGGGTGTTGAACACCTCGATGCCTCGAGCCTTGGCAGCGGCGAGATCCACGGTGTCGAGACCGATACCGACGCGCGCAATCGCCTTCAGTTGCGGCGCTGCATCGAGCACTCGCGAGTTCAGGGGTTCGAGCCCGGCGATCAGCCCGATCACGTCGTCGCGCAGGTTCTCGATCGCCTCGTCTTCGGTCAACTTTCTCCCGACAGGATTGGTCCGAATGCTCACCCCCGCACCTCGTAGGGTGTTGAGGTCCGTTTCGTCGAAGTTGGACAGGTCGAATGACGACGTGGAGATGAAGATGTTCTTCATAATCTGCTCGCGAAGAGCGCGAGAAGGATCGTACTCTCATGAGTAAGTGGAAACCCGAGGTGTTGCTGCTCGTCGAGAGCCCCTTTGGTGCGTACGACGTTGAGCGATTCGGGCTGAACCGGACCGACGAGATCTTGGACATGGTGGTGGCGGATCTCACGCCCCTCATCAAGCCCGACTTCTGGCGGGTTTTCGGCAACCAGACTTCCGTGGATCCGCGTATCCACATGGTTTCTTCGACCGAACAGTTCCGCACCTTGCTGGCCAGTCGATTCTTCGACGTGGTGATCGACGAGATGGGTGCCTCGGCGAGCGCTAGAAGAATCAGACGGCTCGTGAATGCGAGAAAGTTGCCTCGGGTCCGCTTGCGTCTCGGACTGCTTCCCGGTGACTTCGTCATCAGGCGAAGCGTGCGCGAGCGATTCATCGCCCGACGAAGTCAGCTTGGCCTGTATCGCCTGTTCTGCAACCTGCTGTTGATCGTCCCTCGCAGGTTGTCCGGCCGTATCCCGTCGCCCGACATCGTCCTCGGATCGGGCAGCGAAACTCGAAACGATGTGGCAAACGGTGTGCCGATCATCTGGGCGCACAGTTTCGACTACGAAAAGGCTCGTTCGCTGGATCTCGCCGGTCTCGAGCGTCGTCGTTCTGGCGCGGTGTTCCTCGATCAGAATCTCGGTTACCACCCCGATCAATTGCATTCCTCGTTGCGGTCGCCGATCTCCATCGACTCCTACTATCCGCGACTACGCGAGACTTTCGAAGCGATCGAGCGCGAGGGTGTCTCCGTGAGCGTGGCTTTGCACCCGAAGGCGAGTGCGATGGATCCTCGGACGTTGTTCGGCGATCGCTCGTCGACCGGTGGGTCGACACAGGTGATGTTGCGCGACGCTGACCTCGTGTTGTGTCACGCCAGTGCATCACTGTCTTACGCGGTCATCTGGCGCAAACCCGTCATGTTCCTGACCTCTGCCGAACTCGAACGCTCGTGGTACCACGGTCACATCCATGAGATGGCGCGGATCTTGAATCGGCCGATTCTGAACATCGACGAGCTGGAGTCGATTCCTCGGGAGGAACTCCGGAAGATGATCGATGAACCGGTGGACGAATCCGCCTATTCGAAGTACGAGGAGAAGTTCATCCGTAGCAGCGCATCACCTGAAGGCGGATTGTGGGAGATCTTCGCCAACGGACTCATCGAGTTCCTCGCATGGCACAGGTGACATCGGCGAGAAGAACGACGAAACGCCACTAGGGTTTTTCAGGTGAAGGTCGCGATCATCGGCGCAGGACGCATGGGTCGTCGTCATGTGGAAGCGTGTCAGCGCGCGGGGTACTCCGTAGTGGCGCTTGCCGACACCAAGATCGACGCGGCGAAGGAGGCAGCTGCATTGGCCCCGGGCGCAGTGGCCTTCGATTCGGTCGATGGTCTTCTGGGCATGTCGGGAATCGATGTGGTGGCCATCGCCACCACCACCGTCTCGCATTGTGAATTGGCCATCGCAGCCATGGAGGCCGGCGTTCGTTTGGTGTTGGTCGAAAAGCCACTGGGACGATCGCTTGCCGAGTGTGACGAGGTGATCGCGGTATCGCAGAGGACGGATTCCCGGGTAGCGGTGAATCACCCGTATCGGCACATGCAGCACATGAGGTCGTTGATCGAACTGATGAGATCCGAGGCCTTCGGCGGTGTGTCCTCCATGCACATCGTGGGTGGCAACGGCGGTCTGGCGATGTTGTTCACTCACTTCGTCGATCTGTTTGAGCTTGCCGCGGGTGAACCGATAACCACCGTGCGCTCCACGTTGCCTGCGACGATCTCGCCCAACCCGCGGGGTGAGCAGTACGTGGACCACTCTGCTTTCGTCGTCGCCACCACCGCATCGGGTCGCCGATTGGTGGTGGATCTTGGTGGAACCAAGTCGGCGTCACAGGGCACCGGCATGGTGATGGTCGGATCTGGTCCCTTCGGCATCGTCGACTTCGATCTCATCGAGGGCGGTTTCAACGTTCGCTTGAGAGAGCCGAAAGATCGGTCGCTTCGTGACACCCAGTACATGTTCGGCCAAGTGACGAACGAGATTCCCACGACCCCGATCGACATCATCGATGGGACGAAGAACGTGCTCCAGGCGCTGGTCGAAGGTGGTGACTACTGCACACTCGCCGAAGCACGGCATTACGTAGAGACGCTCATCGGCGCCATCGACTCGCATCGTGCCAGCGGACTGGCGATCCCATTGGCCACACATCGATTCGACCGCGAGGAGCAGTTCCCGTGGCCGTGAGCACCATCAGTCGATGAAGGTCGCATTCGTGGGTGCCGGACCCGTCGGACTGGAACACCTCAAGGCATTTCGGTCACTGAACGTCGAAGTGGTCGGTTTGTGCACCAAGAGTGAAGACTCTGGTCGCAAACTTGCCGATGAGCACGGCTTTCCCTTCTATACGAACTCGGTGGCCGAGTTGTACGAGCACACCGGAGCAGAGGCGGTAGTGGCGGCCCTGCCGATCGCAGAGATGATCTCGGTGTATCCCACCTTGTTCGCCCAGCCGTGGGCTTCACTGGTCGAGAAGCCACTCGGTGTCGACATGTCTGAAGCGGCAGAGTTGCACACACTCGCCCGAACACGCGGACATCGTGGATTCGTCGGTTTCAACCGTCGGCACTTCCAGTCCACCAAAGCGGCCCAACATGTCGTCGGTCGATGCGATGGTCCGCGGCATGTGATCGTGTTCGACCAGCAGGATCGAGATGTCGCAGCCACTCACGGTCATCCCGAGAGCGTCGTGCGCAACTACATGTACGCGAACTCGATCCATCTGCTCGATTACTTCTCGATGTTCTGTCGAGGGCAATTGGTCGACGTGATCCCGATCGAACCTTGGACGGGGGAGAGGGGATCGACCATGGAGGTCGAGTTGCGCTTCGATTCGGGGGACACGGGCAGGTACCACGCAGTGTGGGAGCAGAGTGCCCGATGGGCGATCCACGTTCACGCCGCCGACACCGTGGCGACGATGAAGCCGTTGGAGCGACTCACCGTCACCATCAACGGTGAAGACGCCACACCGAGCATCGACTACCTGTTGGACGAGCAGTTCAAGCCGGGATTCCATGATCAAGCGGCCGCGTTCTTGGCCTCGGTGAGCACGGGTGGAGGGATGTGCCCCAATTTCGACGAGGCGTTGCGCACCACTCGTCTCGTCGCCCGTGTGTACGGGCACGAGGTCCCTTAGATCGAGTCGATGATTCTGCGCAGGGTGGAGTTGCCCTCGTCGTAGGAGATGAGTTGGCTGGCGATCGGTTCACTGGATGAGCGCCAGATCTCTTCGCTGGACTGAACGACGTGGGTGAGGATGCTCTCCACCTCGAGTTCGTCCAGGCGATTCGACCAGAAAGCTCCACTATCGGGGAGGTCGAGGGGCCACCCGAAGTTGGCACCCACTTCGTGTAGTACCTCGAAGTCGATCATGAAGAACGCGACTCGACGACCTCGACCCAGTGCCTCGTAACCGAGTGAGCTTCCACTCGAGATGACTGCTCTCGCCTTGTCCAGTTCGGGATAGTTGGCGAGGAGCGTGGTGCGGGGAGTGAAACTCCAAGTAGTCCCCGGCTCCCCCAGCCGTTCGGCGTACATCCTGAATTCGCGACCGATCTCCGGGTCCTTGCCGAGGATGCGCAGGTGGTAACCCTCGCGGCGACAGAAGGAGTGGCAGTACTCGGCGAGACGCAGGCGGCGCTCGAAGATCTCCGAATACAACACCACGCGGTTGCCTTCAGCAACTTGAACGGGGCTGTCGAGATCGACCTTGCCGCGCAGGGTGGAGATCAATGCGATGGTCTTCGAGTCAGGATCGTGACGGATGGGAACCAGGTTGTTCTTGAAACTGCCGATCGTCACGGTTCGACCGGAGATGATTCGCTCGAACTCCTTGCCAACGGCGGGACCGAACACGAGGATCTCATCGCACGACAATCGATCGGCTGCGGTGTATCCCTGGCCGAACATCTCGTAGGCGTATCCGCGCCAACCGTTCTGGATGGCGACCACCCGCGCTGAAGGGAGGTATTGCTTCACTCGATAGAGCGCAGGGTCGTTGTCGAGGAGCGAGATCACGAGTTCGGGGCGGACCGCGAGGACGTAGGTGCGCACATATGCATCGAGCGACAGCCCGTGGCGCAGCGACCTCAGCAGGATCGGGACGTTGAGTCCTCGATCCCGTTGGTGGAGTACGTGATGGTCGGCGGTTACGAGGAATGGTTCGAGCAGTTCGGCCATTTCAGCGTCGAACACGAGGACTCGAGCATGTTTGGGCGCGCGCCACACGGGGCGGTTCGACCCCCATTGCCACAGGTAGCGAAGTTTCTTGAGCAAGGTCACCTATGCGTCGGCGAACGCGTTCAATTCGCTCGGCCACAGTTCGTCATAACGACGAATGGTGTCGCGGAATCGAGCGAGCACCGTCGGTGATGCGCTTTCGGTGACGTAGCTCATCTCCATCTCGTATACCTGTCGCTCGGTGACGTCACCGTCAGTCGCCCAGTTGTGTGCGGAGAATGCGCGACCATGTGTGATCGTCGGGCGTGGAATTCGTTCGCGTGTGAGGATCTTGTCCGTCTTGCGACTCAGGTCACGTCCCAAGAAGTCGGCAATCCTCGGGAACGTGATCTGTGGCCGCATCACCACGTCTTCGAAGGAGACGACGAGCAGTCGTGGATCGTCGCGGTGACATTCGAAGCGGTCGATCAACAAGTCGTAGAGGTGGGAAATGGACGACAGTGCTCGGTCCATGGAGTTCATGGCGATGAAGTCGTCCGACCAGTCGGCTGCCCACCACGGCACCTTCTCACCATGGACGTCGAAGGACACGGTGAACTCACGATGCCGTAGTGAGTCGCGGAGGTAGTCGTTCCAGTAGCGCGCCAGGTGTACGGGGTGTCGCACGATGTGCACCATCTTCAGCCGATCACCGAAGGCTTCGAAGAGCGGCTCACCAACCGGGAGGACTTGGTGCGAGACCACATGGTGGGCGATGTTGTGTGACTGAATCTGGTCCACGATCTGGTCGCCGTCCTCGGCGAACAATCGACGCAGGTATTTCATCGTGCTTCCGGGCGTGTTCTTCGTACCCGATGCATCCGACGGACGGAAGTTGACCTCACGACCGATCAGGTTGCTGTATTGATCGATGTCCGCATAGGTGAGCAGCATGAATCGGGTGGCGTCGTCCGACATCTTCTCCAGATGGTGCATGGTGCAGACGTACTCGTGAACGTGGTCGAGCTTCATCTTCTCCACGTTCTTCATCGCGCCGATGACGGAGGTGACGGCGGTCTTGCCCACGCCCCACAGGCCGTCCACCACGATCACGTCGCACTCGATCGGAAGAAACTTGCGAACCTGCATGAGGTGGCTCAAACACTACCCGCGAGCGACTTCAGCTGGTTGCCGTCCCATCTGACGAGGTGCATTCCCTCGTTCAACAGATGGTCTCGCGACAACTGCAGACTGTTGCCGACGAAGTTGAACAGGTGAGCGGTGCACACCGCATCCACTCGCTGATCGGTGAGGCCGAAGGTGAAGTGCTCGGGCTTGCCCGCGCCTCCGGCGAGGATCAACGGAACACCGATGTCGGTCGGGACCATCGCCAGCATTCCTTCGTCGTAGCCCTGTCCAGTGCCGTCACGATCCATCGAATTGAGGTAGACCTCACCAATCGGCAGTTCGAGTACGTCGGCGAGGAAGCGCGGGAGGCCCTCTTCGATCATCGTGGAGCCGTTGTCGACGAAGACACGAAACTCGTCGTCGACGCGTTTGGTGTCGATGGAGGCGACGAGGCACTGTTTTCCGAATTCGGCCGCCAGTTCGGCGACGAGTTGGCGATCGGTCCGCAGGATGCTGTTGATCACCAACTTGTCGGCCCCGGAGCGCAGCAATCCTCTGGCATCATCGACCGAACGAATCCCGCCGCCAGCGGCGATGGGGACGAAGCAGTCGTCGTTCAGCTTCTTCACGTGTTCGAAGAATGGTTCGAGAGAGCCACGCGAGCGTTCGACGTTCAGCACGATCAGTTCGTCGATCGCGAGAGCCGTCTCCCGGAAGTTGTAGTTCTTCTCCAACCATGTGATGTCGCCCACCTGCTGTAGACGGAAGTTGCGGCTCAGCATGAACTTGCCAGAGTCGTACAACAGGGCGAAGATCAGACGCTTGCGGACGAGGTTCATCGGGAGAGGAAGTTCTTCAGTAGTTGTAGTCCGTTGGCCTGACTCTTCTCCGGGTGGAACTGTGCACCACAGACGTTGCCCATGTCGAAGGCGGCAAGGAATTCCTCGCCGTATCGGCACGTCGCACGTGCGCAGTCGAGTTGGCCCACCGACATGCGATAGGAGTGCACGAAGTAGAAGTGCGGGTTCTGAGGAAGATCCGCGAACAACCCCGTGTCCACCGTCGGTTGGATCTCGTTGAATCCGACATGGGGGATCTTCACTCCGGTCGACTCGTCGAACACCTGCACGGTGTTGGGGATGATGCCGAGCCCGGGCGTCATGCCGTCTTCCGTGGAGGATGCGCCGAGTAACTGCATGCCGAGGCAGATGCCGAGGAGGTGGTGACCCGACGTGAGCGAGTCGTGGATCGCCTCGTCGAGCCCCTTTGCGTGGAGACGTTCCATCGCGAGGCGGAACGAGCCGACGCCGGGAAGGATGACGTGAGGTGCGCTTCTCACCGTCGACGGATCGTCCGAGACACGTGCTTCGCAGCCGAGATAGCGCAGTGCGCTGGCCACGGAGAACAAGTTGCCCATGCCGTAGTCGATGACGACGACGGCTTTACCCACTACTTGACCTCGAAGGTGGGAACCCAGCGCCCCGATTTCTTCTCGAAGATGTCCTTGTTGGCCCATCGATCCAACGCAGCATCGAATTCGTCGCGGGTCATGCCGTAGTAGTCGAGATACAACTCGATGAAGTCCTCCGGGTAGTGGCCGTCGTAGAGACGAACGAGCTGCACTCCTTGTTCGCGACTCATTGCACCGCGGCGGATCTCGATGCCGACGTCTTGCGTGGCACGTCCGAAGCCGAACTTCAAGTACATGACGTACGTGTGGAGGGCGTACAGCGCCTGATCGTTCTGGGCGAAGTTGGTGAAGGTGCCGGAGTTCGACGCCTCTGCTTCCTCGAGCCCGCAGTGTTCCTTGGCCACGAGATAGTTGCGGTAGGGGTCCCACGACTCGAAGTACGACCAATGTGCGATCTCGAGCGGGCGACCACCCAGTTCCTGTTCGGTGGGGAACATGAAGAAGAACAACTTCTCCATCGGCAATCCGGAAGCCTTCAAAACCTTGTCCTGTCCGCCTTCCAGGTAGATCTTGCGCATGAAGTCGATGTCATAGATCGCCTTGTTCTTCAGCGCCGTCGACCCGCCGTATTCCACTTCACCGTCTTCTCCGTAGAAGATCAGCGAGATACCGAGGTTGACCGCCATGCGAATGGGCGCAGCTTGCATCGCCATCAACCAGCCGAAGTAGGGGAACCCCGTGAGGATGAAGCCTTCACGATTGAGGATGCGCATCACCTTGGGATCGGCGTTCACCTGCAGGTGGTTGTACCCGGAGTCGATGAAG
>JBJTFU010000108.1:0-3697 GCA_046093585.1 Ilumatobacteraceae bacterium
GTTCGGTTTGGAGCGCAATCGGGCCGAGATCATCCTCGCTGGAGCGATCATCCTCGAGTCGATCACTGACGTCTTCGGGATCGACAAGTTCCTGTTCAGTGATTACGCGCTGCGCGAAGGTCTACTGATCGACGAACTGCACAAGATGGGACGTGGTCCCGCGAGCGACGGCGACGCGGCGATGCGCAGCGTGCGACTACTCGCCGAGCGCTGCGACGATCGCCCCGACCACTCCGAGCACGTGGCACGAATCGCGCTCGACCTGTTCGATCAACTACACCAAGAGTTGCGTGTAGGAACGGAATCGCGCTCGCTGCTCGAGGCCGCTGCCCTCCTCGCCAACGTCGGCGTAGTGGTCTCGCACTCCAAGCATCACCTGCACTCGTATTACGTGATTCGCAATTCGGAACTGGTGGGTCTCACCGACCGAGAGATCGAACTGATCGCACAGATCGCCCGCTATCACCGCAAGGGAATGCCCAAGCTCGAGCACGCCGAGTTCGCCGCGCTCTCGGACGAAGACCGCGACGTGGTGCGGTCGCTCGCCGGGCTGTTGCGTGTGGCAATCGGACTCGATCGGACACAGGATGGCCGGGTGAAGAAGGTGAAGACCGAAGTGGTCGATGGCACCCTGGAGATCCAGTTCACCACGGGCAAGTCGAAGGAAGGCGACCTGAACGCCTACGCCGCGACGGAACGTCGCGCGTTGCTCGCTGAAGTGCTCAATCGCCGCGTCAAGATCGTCGCGGCGTAGCCGCGGCTCTCGCTACTGCGCGGGCGGTGGCGTCGATCCGCCACCCTGCTGATCAGTCGACGAGTTGCTCTGTGAGCCCTGTGACTGACCCTTCTTGAACTCCTGCTGCGCCTGGCCGAGATTGCGAGCGATCTTCGGCAAACGAGAGCCGAACAACGCGACCGCAATGACCAGAACGACTATCCATTCCCATCCGCTTGGCATGCGGCCAATCTAGCACCGTGCTGGCGAAGGCGGCCTCGGGTGCGATATACCGTTGCCGTGCTTGAGTGCGTCGTGAACATCAGTGAGGGAGCCGACGAGAGCCGTCTCGCGACGCTTGCCGAGAGTGTGGGCGTGGATCTACTCGATTTGCACAGTGACGCCGACCACAATCGCAGTGTCTTCACGCTTGCCGGAACCGAGGCGCCTCGGATCCTCGCGCGCACGGCGCTGGAACGTCTCGACATCTCCGTTCACGAGGGAGTGCACCCCCGCGTCGGCATCGTGGACGTCGTACCGTTCGTTGCGATCGAACCGAGCACGTTCGAGGAGGCGATCGCCGCACGCGATGACTTCGCACGTTTCGCTGCCGAGGATCTCGGTGTGCCTAGTTTCCTCTACGGCCCGGAGCGCACGCTTCCCTACGTCCGCAAGCACGCGTTCGTCGACCTCGTCCCCGACTTCGGACCTACTACTCCGCACCCGAAGGCGGGTGCGATGTGCGTCGGAGCGCGACCGATCTTGATTGCCTACAACCTGTGGCTGAAGGACGCCTCGCTCGAGGTGGCGAAACGGATCTGCAAGGAATTGCGCTCGGATTCGGTGCGAACTCTCGCATTGCAGGTGGGCGCTCATGCACAGGTGAGCATGAACCTGATCGACCCCGAGGTGACCGGTCCCGACGCGGTCTACGACTTCGTCGCCGAACGAGCGCCGATCGACTTTGCCGAGCTCGTCGGGTTGGTGCCTGCGCGAACACTGGCCCGCATCGATCGTTCACGTTGGGAACAACTCGACCTCGCCAGTGACAAGACGATCGAGGCGCGGCTCGCGCGCCGGAACCAGTCGCGGCGCTAGGCGCTGGCGATGTTGCGGTTGCTCTGGGCGCGCTGACGACGCAACTTGCGACGCTCTCGCTCGGAAAGTCCGCCCCAGATACCGAACTTCTCGCCGTTGGCGAGCGCGTATTCGAGGCACTCGTCACGCACGACACAGCCTCTGCACACTTCCTTGGCCTCCCTCGTGGAGGCTCCCCGCTCGGGGAAGAAGAGGTCGGGGTCGACACCCAGGCAGTTGGCTTGGTCCTGCCAAGCACGATCAGCACTTAGCCCGAGTAATTCTTCGTCCACCGATTTGTTCCCTCCCTGCCCCGCCGAGTCGCGCACGCGCGCCTACAGCGAGGTAATTACAACGGTGTCATTGTGACAAACTCCCGCAAGAAATGCAAATAACCGACCCGAGAGGTCAGTCGACCGTCGCGTGCCTACCCCGGCGACCCGAGCCGCGGGTCATCTGTCGCTTGTGCTCGAGGAAGTCCACGAGCACATAGTCGCCGAGCGTCTCGTGGTTCGTGAAGAAGGCTCGGCCACGGTTGATTCGGGTCATTTGTTCCACGAATCGGCGAAGTCCGTTGTCGGCGTCCAGCATGAAGGTGTTGATTCTGATCCCTGCCTTGGTACACCGCATCACTTCGCGCAGGGTGAGTTCGACGGTCTCGTACACGGGTGGGTAGTTGAAGTAGACGTCGCCCCGAGGGGTGATGTGGGCCGTGGGTTCACCGTCGGTGATCATGATGATCTGTTTGGTCCCCGACTCGTGGGCGAGCATTCGGCGGGCCAGGGTGAAGGCATGGTGCATGTTGGTGCCATAAGCGAAGTCCCACGACGCTTCCGGGAGGTTCTCTGGCTTCAGTTCCCGGGCCGTCTCCCCGAAGCCCACCACGCCGAGGTAGTCCCGCGGGAATTGGCTCGTGATCAGGTGGTGCAGTGCAATCGCCACCTTCTTCGCCGGAAGGAAGTTGTCGCGCATTGGCATCGACATGGACAGGTCGAGCATCAACACCGTGCTCGACCTCGTGGAGTGTTCGGTGCGTTCGATCTCGAAGTCGTCGGGTGACAGTTCGACCGGCACCCGTGCCCCGTTGCGACGGATCGCATTGCGCAGCGTGCCGTGCAAGTCGAGTCGGAACGGATCGCCGAACTCATACGGTCGCGACTCTTCTGCTCGTTCATGACCGAATCCCGTTTGGTCGATCACGTGCTGACCGACCATGTCCTTGCGCAGCGAGCCGAACAGGTCCCGCAGCGCGTTCGCGCCGAGTTTGCGAATCGCCCGCGGGCTGAGGGTCAGTCGACCCTCCTTGTTGTCGATCAGTCCTGCTTCCTGCATCAACTTCGTCATCTCCGCGAGCCGTTCCAAGGAGCGCGCCGAGTCGTCACCAAGCAGGTCCCGCACCCGGTCGATGTCCACTTCGGCGAGACCGGCGGGTGACGTGGCGTTCTTCAGCATCGCCTCCAAGGAGTCGATGTCCTGGATGTCGCGCATCGCCTGCATCGCCTGCTCGAACCCCATCGGGGACGAACCGCTGAATTCCTGAGCGTCGCCCCAACCGGCGTCGGGGAACATCCCTCGGAGGTTCTCGCCGAGCCTGCTCATCTGCCAACGGAGGTCCATGTCCTCGAGCAACTGATCGGACAGCTGCTGCAATTGTTCCCTCTGCGCCGGTGTCATCGAGTTGAACATCGCCTGAGCTTGAGCCATCCGCTGCGCCATCGCGCGCAGCAACTCGTCCATGTCGCGGGGGTTCTCCGGGAAGAAGTCCCCGTATTGCTCCATGAACTCCTCGAAGCGCGGATCTTCCCCGTTGGCCCGACGCTCGATCATCTCGTTGAGCGCGGCCATCATGTCCTTCATCCGCGCCATCTGTTCGGGACTCATGTCCTGGATGGCAGACGACATCTG
>JBJTFU010000109.1:0-36292 GCA_046093585.1 Ilumatobacteraceae bacterium
GACGACCTGTCGGGTGTGGCCGATGTCGCCAGCGAGATCGATACGTGGTTCCACGTGGATGGCGCTTATGGAGCGGCAGCCTTGTGCGCGCAAAGCGCCCGCAATCTGTTCGACGGGATCGAGCGGGCAGACAGCCTGATCGTCGATCCGCACAAGTGGCTGTTCGCGCCGTACGACTGTTGTGCGTTGATTTATCGCAATCCAGCGCAGGCGCGTCTCGCCCACACCCAACACGCCGAATATCTGGACGTGTTGCAGCAGGACGAGCCGCGGGATGAAGCGTGGAACCCGAGCGACCTCGCTCATCATCTCACACGGCGTACGCGCGGCTTGCCGTTCTGGTTCAGTCTCGCGATGCACGGCACGGAGGCGTACGCCGATGCGATGGAGGAGACGCTTCGGGTTTCCCGAGAGATCGCCGCCGTCATCGCCGACACGCCGTACCTGGAACTGCTGATGGAACCGGAGTTGTCGATCGTGGTGTTTCGTCGCCGTGGATGGACGACGGAGCAGTATCAGCAGTGGAGCGACCGGCAGTTGGCTGAAGGCAGGTCATTCATCGTGCCCTCGCACGTGAAGGGGGAGACGATGTTGCGGCTATGCATCGTGAACCCTCGCACCACGACCGCTCAGTTGACCGAGGTGCTGCGCACCCTGGCCTGACTACTTCTTGGCGGGCTCTTTCTTGGCCACGGCCTTCTTGCGGGTGCCGTACCGCTTGTTGAAGCGCTCGACGCGACCAGCGGAGTCGATGATCTTCATCTGTCCGGTGAAGAACGGGTGGCTGGCGTTGCTGATGTCCAACTGCACCAACGGGTAGGTGTTGCCGTCTTCCCACTGGGTGGTCTTGTTGGCATCCACGCGCATGGTGGTACGGGTCAGCAGGCGATAGTTCGCCGACGAGTCCTCAAATACGACGAACTTGTACTCGGGGTGAATGTCGGGCTTCATAGGACTGGCAAGTGTATCGGGGTAGGGCAGGTGTCTGACCGGCTTCGGACCCCTAGACTGCTCGGATGCCAAATCGCTGCGACGTCCTCGGGAAGAAGCCCTCGACGGGCCACACCGTCTCGCACTCCAACATCAAGACCAAGCGCTGGTGGAGGGTGAATGCCCAAAAGAAGCGCTTCTGGTTGCCGTCGGAGAAGCGTTGGGTGTCGTTGAACGTGAGCGCCAAGGGCCTGCGCACCATCGACAAGGTGGGCATCGAGCGTGTCGTGTCCGACATGCGCAAGGCCGGAAAGAAGGTCTGAGTCATGGCCGCAAAGAGCAAGGATCGTCGTCCGATCATCAAGCTGCGTAGCACCGCCGATACGGGCTACGTGTACGTGACGCGCAAGAACAAGATCAACTCACGCGAGCGCATCGAGTTGAAGAAGTACGACCCGATCGTACGCAAGCACGTCATCTTCAAAGAAGAGCGCTGAGCCTCACTGCAGCGCGTGCTGCAGATCCTCGATCACGTCGTTCTGGTCCTCGAGACCGACCGACAACCTGAGCAGTCCGTCACTGATTCCTGCCGCGCGCTGATCGTCTGCCGTCATGCTGACGTGCGTACTCGTGGCCGGATGACTGATGATCGTCTCTGGGCCGCCGAGTGACACCGCCGGACGCACGATCCTGAGATTCGACAACACGCTGCGGGCCCTGTCGATGCCGCCATCTACCTCGAAAGAAAGCACGGAGCCGAAGGCACGCATCTGATCCTTGGCAAGCCCGTGCTGGGGATGCGACTCCAATCCCGGATAGTTCACTGCGGTCACGCCTCGTCGCGACTGCAGAGTTCGTGCGATCGCCAACGCGGTGTCACACTGACGTGCGAAGCGCACTCCGAGTGTGCGGATACCGCGGAGACCGTTGAGCGCGTCGGCGGGGGATGCCGTGGCGCCATGCAGCACCGAGTAGCCCCAGATCGCATCGATGAGATCCTTCTCGCCGGCGAGCACTCCGAGCATCGCGTCGTTGTGACCAGCGATGCCCTTGGTGGCCGAATGCATCACGAGGGATACGCCGTGACGCAACGGAGACTGACCAAGTGGAGTGGCCAACGTGGAGTCCACGAGGGTGTATGGCCCCTTGATCGCTCCCAATTCATCGAGACTGGTGAGAGCGAGTTGCGGGTTGCTCGGGGTTTCGGCGATGACGAGCATCGTCTTGCCGCGCTGGACGGCTGCGGCGAGCGAACCGGGAACGTTGGCGTCGACGAATGTGACGTCGATGCCCATGCGCTTGCACGGCCCGTTGAGCAACGCGAGGGTGCCCCCGTACAACTGTTTTTGTGCGACGATGTGGTCGCCAGTCGAGCAGAGGGCGAAGATCGCGGTGGCGAGCGCGCCCATGCCCGAACCCGAGGCGAGCGCATCTTCGGCACCTTCGAGGGCAGCCACCGCCTTCTCGAATTCGCGCACCGTCGGATTGGCGTACCGGCCGTAGTTGCCGGTTTCGTGAACTGCCGTTGCTGCGGTGTTGCTCTCGTCGAGGCCCGCCGATTGCCAGGTTGTGCTCGGCCACAGTGCAGGGGCGAGGGACCCTGAGCCGTCTCGACCGGCGGTGATCGCGGTGGTCTCCTTGCTCTGCTCGTTCACGGCTACAGCGTAACGATCGATCTTCTAGACGTTCGGCAGAACCTGGGTGCCGATCTCATCCAAGTGCTCCAGATCATCGATGTCGAGCACCTGTAGGTAGAGCCGCCGCACGCCGATCGACGACCAGTCGGCGATTCGCTCCACGATCTCACTCGGCGTCCCACATAGTCCGTTCTGGCGAGGTTCAGCAACTTCGCGTCCGATGGCGGTTGCTCGACCAGCCAAGGTCGCCTCGTCCTGTGCGCACACCACCACTTGAGCGGCGCTCAAGACCATCGAGGACGGGTCCCTGCCGATTGCTTCGCATGCCCGATGCACGCGGGCGCGCTGAGGCGCATAGTCATCGATCGACACGAAAGGCATGTTGAACTCGGCTGCAAACCTTGCCGTCAACGCAGGCGTGCGGCGGGTGCCTCGACCGCCGACGATGATCGGGGGCGGTGAGTGGACTGGTTTGGGCAGTGCGGGGGAGTTGTTGAGGTTGTAGTGACGTCCCGCTAAGGAGAAGTGCTGACCTAATGGCGTACGCCACAACCCGTCGACCTCCGCAAGCTGCTCCTCGAGAACGTCGAAGCGCTCGCCGAGCTCAGGGAACGAAAAGCCGTAGGCGGTGTGTTCCTCGGTGAACCAGCCGGCGCCGAGTCCAAGTTCGACGCGGCCATGTGACATGGCATCGACGTTGGCGACGGTGATCGCGAGCAACGCGCAACAACTTTTCGTACGACGCGCCCTGTTGTGGTTCGGTGAAGATGCGAAGTTTCATCGGCGAAAGGTTACGCACACGGGGTAATGCACGCCGCCGTAGATAGCGTGTCCAACGGCGACGTGGCCGAATGGCTTAGGCAAGGGCCTGCAAAGCCCTGTATCCGGGTTCGATTCCCGGCGTCGCCTCCAAGAGATTGCTCACCGTTGATGGAATGGCGGTATTGCGAGTTTGCGGGACGTTCCCTCCCCAATTGGCCATGTTGACGTGGGAACCGTCGTCGGCCGGGGGCACACGGACTACAGCGGTCTGGAATGCGCAAGGTCGAAAATCCACGACGCGAACCGCCACCCGTCGTTCGTTCGCACCGCCTTGCCGCGATAAGAGCCCATCGCGATGTGATCTGCGCCGGCACGTTTGTACAGCGCGAATCCCTGAACTCGGACTTCAGCCGTGTCGCCATCAACCTCGATGAGGGGATTCGTTGCGTAGTGGATGATCCACGGCATCGAGTTCTGCAGACGAACGAATGCCTTTTCGATCGCTTCGTGGCCTTTGTTGGGCGGCCTCGTCGGATCGATTTGGTACTCCCCTTCGAGGGTGAAAAGTCGCTTCAACGCAACCGGATCCAGGTGGCTGGGTCCGGCCCAACCGCCATCACAGAGGCGTTGGTATTCGTAGACGAGATCGCGAATCGACTCCCGATCGTCGAGGCGGAGCACCCGGCTCTCGAGATCGATCAGTCGCCGCCGCTTGTCCATGAACACCCGGGGGAGGGTAATGGGTGACGGTCGTCTGTTCGTTCCGTACGGAACGTCTTACGAATGGACGGTAGATTCGGGGCTTGTCCATGAACCTCTTGATTTGCCACGACCTCAAGTTCTTCGGCGACGCGATGGCGCGTTGGCTGGAGGAGTCCAAGAAGATCAACGTGGTCGGGGTCGTCACGGATCCTTCGGCTCGTGGTGAGGCAGCCAAGGGGCAAGCCGTCGATGCAGAGTTGTTGTCGCCACGACTGCTCGCCGACTACTTGGCATCGGAGTCCGGTCGCGAGAAGATGAGTCAGCGATCGAGCAGGAGGGTGTTGCTCGTGCCTGAGCGCACGCCCCGCGCCGAGGCGCTTGCCCGCCTCTACGGCTTCGACGGGGTGGTGGAGGAGCGGGACCTGGACGGTCCGCTCGAGGGATTCGTCGAACAGTTGGAGCGCATCGTGAGCGCGCCCTCTGGGGGGACCACGGAGCCCGATTTGATCGACGTGTACACCTCGGTCATCGACTCCCGCATCATCGCCACCATGGACGCGGTGGATGAACGGATCGTGAACCTCGTGGCGGAGGGTTTGTCGGACAAGCAGATCGGGACGGCGCTCGGCTTGTCGCCGCAGACGATTCGCAATCGTGTGAGCAGGATGCTCAACGACAGTGGCCTGCGCAACCGCACCGAACTCGCGGTGCAATTCGTGCGTAATCACCCCGACGTGATGGGTAAGGGCGCCATTTAGTCGCGTTCGACGTGGTGTAGTCTCACCCCATGCACATTCCCGACGGATTCATCGACGGCCCGACGGCAGCAGCGTTCGGCGCGGCATCGGGCGCTGGAGTCGCGGCATCCTTGCGCGGGGCCCGTCAACAGTTGGACGAGCGTGCGGCGCCGCTCGCAGGTTTGGTCGCCGTGTTCATCTTCGCCGTGCAGATGTTGAACTTTCCGGTGGCGGCAGGAACGAGCGGTCACCTCATGGGTGGTGCGCTCGCCATGGTGCTCGTCGGTCCCCACGCCGCTGTCTTGGCGGTGACGGTCGTGTTGATCGTCCAGGCTTTGATGTTCGCCGACGGCGGTCTGGTGGCACTCGGTCTGAACGTGTTCAATCTTGCGCTCATCGGCGTATGGGTGCCGTACGTCGTGTACCTGGTCGCCAAGTCGGTACTCCCGAAGACACGCGCGTCGGTGGTCACGGCATCGTTCGTCGCGGCCCTTGTGTCCGTCCCGGTGGCAGCGAGTTCGTTCGTGGTGCAGTTCTGGCTCGGTGGCACCGATGCCTTCAGCGTCGGTCAAGTGTTCTCGGCGATGTTCGCTACGCACGTGTTGATCGGTATCGGTGAGGGAATCATCACCGCATTGACCGTCAGCGCCGTGCTCTCATCGCGGCAAGATCTGGTGTTCGGATGGAAGCCTTCGACGGCGAGCGTGTCGTGACAATGAACGTACGAAAGTTCCTGCTCATCGGTTTCTTGGCGAGCCTGTTGTTGGCGGGCGTGATGTCGTATTACGCCTCGTCGAGCCCGGATGGCCTGGAGAAGGCTGCAGAAGACGTCGGTTTCTTGGATGAGGCCACCGACTCGGCGGTTGCCGACAGCCCACTCGCGGACTACGCCGTGTCCGGGGTGGACAACGAACGTGTTTCGGTGGCGGTGGCGGGTGTGCTCGGTGTGATCGTGATGGCAGTGGTCGCGGGTGGCGGGTTCATGCTGCTTACACGAAAGAAGAGCGCCTAGCAACTTGGTCGGCGGTTCTCGAGCGGCCGATCCGCTCAAACATCCCATTTCGAACCACCACCATGGCCACGACTTCGGAGAGCGTTTGGTGTTGCACCGTCACACCCCTGTGCACGCCCTCGATCCCCACGTGAAGATCGTGGCGATGGTCGCCTTCATCGTGGTGGGGGTCGTGACTCCCATCGCGTGGTGGCCGGCCTTCGTGGCCTACGGCGTCCTGGTCTTGAGCGTCATCTTGCTCGCCCAGTTGCCGCTGAGGATCGTGTTCTCGCGGGCGTTGATCGAAGTGCCGTTCGTACTGTTCGCCGCCCTCATGCCGATCTTCGGTCGTGGCGAGCGCGTCGAAGTGCTGTGGTTCTCGTTGTCGAAGGCCGGTCTCGAATCCGGAGCGTCGATCGTGGCGAAGGGCACGCTCGGCGTCCTCTGTGCGGTGTGTCTGTCGGCGACCACGCCCGCTCGCGAGATCCTTCGCGGGCTCGAGCGCTTGCGGATGCCCTCGCTCCTCGTGCAGATCATCAGTTTCATGATTCGCTACGTCAACGTCGTGAGCGACGAGATGTCGCGGATGGCCGTCGCGCGTGCGTCGCGGGGCTTCGAAGCAACGGGTGTGCGATCGTGGCGCTTCTTGGGACAAGTCGCAGGAGCACTCTTCATTCGTTCGTACGAGCGCGGAGAGCGCGTATATCTGGCGATGCTCTCGAGGGGCTACACCGGCTCGTTGCCCGACGGAGCGCACGATTCGGCGAGCATTCGCCAATGGATGATGGGTCTGATGCCGCCTGTCCTAGCGTCTATGGCGCTGATGGTGACAAGCGTGTGGGTAGGACGATGAACGAGCCGGCGCTCCACGTCGAATCGCTCGCGTACGAGTACCCGGACGGGAACCTCGCGCTGCACGACGTGACACTGCGGATCGAACGCGGAGAACGCGTGGCCCTGCTCGGACCGAATGGCTCAGGCAAGACGACGCTCGTCAAACACCTGAACGGCATCTTGACCGGCACGAAGGGCACGGTGTCGATCGACGGGATACGCGTCGACACGAACGACAAGGCGAGTCTGCGCAAGATTCGTTCGGCGGTGGGCATCGTGTTCCAGGATCCAGACGACCAGCTGTTCATGCCCACCGTCCGCGAAGACGTCGCCTTCGGCCCTTACAACATGGGCGCGCGGGACGAAGACCTGGACTTGGTGGTGAAGGATGCGTTGGAGCGAGTGGGGATGTGGGAATTGCGCGATCGTCCTCCCCATCACCTCTCCTTCGGTCAGCGACGTCGCGTCGCGGTCGCGACCGTGTTGTCGATGTCGCCGCAGATCCTCGTATTGGACGAACCGTCGTCCAATCTCGACCCGGCAAGTAGACGAGAGCTCGCCGACATCTTGCGGGGGCTCGACATCACCCTGCTGATGGTCACCCATGATCTTCCCTACGCACTCGAACTGTGCGACCGCGCATTGGTGCTCGCGGGAGGCCACCTGGCCGCAGATGGCAAGACTCGCGACATCCTCCGCGATTCTGAACTCCTCTCGCGGCACCGTCTGGAACTGCCCGCGGGTTTTCGCGTCGAATAGGCCAGTCACGGATTCATGTCGGTACGCCGGTACCGATTGGGCGAACGTGAGTACCGCCGCCGTGAACGCGCAGCTCCCCGCCAAGCGCGATCCCTACGCTCGTACATGTCCGCCCATGTGGGTATGCGCGTGCGCATCCACGACGGCCACGACAGATCGAGTGGTGACGTTCGTAACAGTACATTGCCGTTCTCCTTTCGTTGGTCAGGCGCAACCTACGGAGTGCCGGTAGCGGATCTGACCGATCGAGGTACCGATCTCGTCATTCGTGATGGCGGTATTCTCGGTGCCATGTTCCGTGTCCTCGCGTCGAGTGATTGCGAGTCGATCTGGGAGATCAATCAGTCGAACGTCCCTGCAGTCGGGGAAGAGACACCGCAATCGTTGGAGAAGATCCTCCACGTGGCAGAGATCGCCCTCGGTGTGGTGGACGAAGACGTTCTCGTCGGGTTTTGCCTCGTTCTTCCACCCGGGACCGCCTACGACAGCCCCAATTACCGCTACTTCTGTGATCGGTTCGACGATTTTTCATATCTCGATCGGGTGGCGTTCCGCCCCTCCCACCAAGGCCGAGGACTGGGTGCTGCCCTCTACCGAGAAGTGGATCGGCGCATGGTGCGTCCGCGTTTGACGCTGGAGGTGAACGTGGTGCCCCCGAACGAGGGGTCGATGCGCTTCCACCTACGGGAAGGCTTCGTGGAGCTCGATCGATGCGAGACCCGCCCGGGGAAGGTGGTCAGCCTGATGAGCAAGGAGTGCGTGTAGGAGTGCCCACTACGGTGGGCACGTGACCTCGGCGCGAGTGGCGATCATCACCGGTGCGGCTCAGGGCATCGGTAAGGCGACGGCAGAACGGTTGAACGAACAAGGTTGGGCACTCGTTCTCGTCGACCTGCGGGCGACATCGAGCAATGCCTACCGCGCCGCGATCATGCAGAGTGGAGACATCACCGACCAGGAATTCATCGCCTCGATGATCGCCACCGTGATCGCTCGGTACGGACGGATCGACGCGCTCGTCAACAATGCCGGCATCTCGATGATTCAGCCGGCACTCGCGACTTCGGTGGATGAGTACCGCAAGGTGCTTGACGTGAACCTCGTTGCGCCGTTCCTGCTGGCCAAGGCCGTTGCGCCGACGATGATCGCCGCGGGATCAGGTGCGATCGTCAACGTCGCTTCGGTCGCGGGAATGTCGGGAATCGCCGAGCGCAGCGCCTACAACGCCAGCAAACACGGTTTGATCGGCCTCGCGAGAACCCTTGCCATCGAGTGGGGTGGCAAGGGCATTCGGGTGAATTGCGTGTCGCCGGGCTGGGTGAAGACGGAGATGGACCACAAGGATCAGGCTGGCGGGTCATATTCCGACGCCGACATCACCGAGCACGTACCGATGGGCCGATTCGCTCGTCCCGAGGACATCGCCAATGCGGTCGCCTTCCTCTGTGATTCGAGTGTTTCGGGATTCATCAATGGGGCGGTGTTGCCCGTCGATGGTGGTTGGACGGCAGACGGCTCGTGGCAGTCGCTGCGACTCCGTCAACGCTGATGTGACGTTTGTCATCTGGTTCTGAACCATGGGTCGTCCTAGGACGACGGCGGAGGTTCGAGATGCCTGGAAAAGTCGTCGTAGGAACGGATGGTTCGGAAGCGTCATTCGAGGCGGTGAAGTGGGCTGCCCATGAAGCGCTTGCTCACGATGCACAGCTGGAGGTGATCCACGCGTGGACGGTGCCCGCGATCAGCGACCCGATGGCGATGATGCCCATTCAACTTCCGGTCGAGGAGTTCATCAAGCAGGCCGAAACAGTCAGTGAGCACGCGTTGCGCGTGGCCCGCGATGCCGGCGCGACGGACGTGAAAGGAGTCGTCGCACGAGGATCGGCGGCTGAACACCTGATCACGGCTTCCAAATCAGCGCTAGTGGTGGTAGTGGGAACACGGGGGCGCGGGGGATTCATCGGTCTGTTGCTCGGCTCCGTGGCGCAACAGGTTGCCACTCACGCTGCTTGCCCCGTGGTGGTGGTTCCCCACCGTAAGTGACTAACGCCCGATGCCGCGGATGCCGTTCTATTTCTTGTTGGCGCTGTTCTTCGGGGTGGTGGCACAGGGCCTCGCCGTCGCTTCGCGACGGATGATCGGTGCCGCAGTAGCGGTCTTCGGTGTCGTGGCGGGGATGGTCGTGCTGATCGATCTCAACTACTACGAGTTGTTCCGGCTGTATGGAGTGCAGGGTCGCCACGTGATGCCCGTGCTGCTCGGTCTGCCGCTCGTCGCAGGATGGAACCTGCGCCGTTCGCGTCGTCTCGACATGGCCGTCGTCTGGTTGTGGGCTCTCGTGATGGTGTGGGCGTTTGCCAGGGCGCTGCGGCGATACATGGTCGGTATCGAACCCGACAACGCATTCGACCTGTTGCTCTCGCCGGAGTGGACCCCGATCCTCGGCGTGGTGCCGAGCCTCTCGTCAATCGTTGTCGCGAGTGGCGCGTTCGCGTACTTCGCGCTGCGAGATTGATCCGCGAAGTTTCTGCCAACTGCCGAATTGCTCGAGTGCTGCGATCGTCTGCCCCATGACGTCCGGGGCGACGGGGTGGCTGATCAGGAAACCCTGTGCCTTCGCACAACGCAACTCGGCCAAGGTCTGGAGCTGACGGACGCTCTCGACGCCCTCGGCGACCATGTCCAGTCCGAGTGACTCGCCCATGGCGATGATGGTGCGGACGAGCGATCGCGCACCGAGCTCGTCGGCGACACCGCTGACGAACGATCGGTCGATCTTGATGCGCTGGATCGGGAAGCGCTGGAGGAGCGAGAGCGATGAGTAGCCGGTGCCGAAGTCGTCGATCGCCACGCGCACGCCCATGTCGCAGAGCTGGCGCAAGATGCTGAGTGCCTGCTCTGGTTCGGAGATCATCACGCTCTCCGTGACCTCGAGCCACAACTGGTCGGCGGGGACGTGGGCTCGCACCAAGGCCTCGGCCACGACGGCGGTGAAGTTCGGGTCGTGCAATTGACGGGGGGAGACGTTGACAGAGATCGTTGCGTCGCGACGGCAGAGGCCCTGGTTGATCCAGTCACGCAGGTGGGTGAGGGCCTCGAGCAACGCCCATGAGCCGATGGGGACGATGGTGCCGGTCTCTTCGGCAATGGGGATGAACTCGGCTGGGGAGACCATGCTTCCGTCCTCACGCTCCCACCGCATCAGCGCCTCGAATCCGACCACCTCGCCGAGATCGATGTCCACGATCGGCTGATGCACGAGGCGCAGTTCGCGCCGTTCGAGGGCCCGATAGAGAGCGGTCTCCACGGCGAGTCGCTGGGTCGCGCGTTCGAGCATGGACTCGTCGAATACCGCGATGCAGTTGCGCCCGGCGTCCTTCGCGCGATACATCGCGGTGTCTGCCTGGCGCAAGAGGTCCTCGGCATTGGGTGGATTGCCATGTTGGTGCGTGGCGACACCGACGCTGGAGGAGACGAAGACGTCGCCTTGGCGGACGGTGAGTGGCTCCTGGAAGCACTCGAGGATTCGTTCCGCGAGGACGAGCGCGTCGGCGGCATTCCGATTGTCGGGGTCGAGTACGACGAATTCGTCACCTGAGATGCGCCCGACCACGCAGCGGTCGGGAAGTGCATGACGCAGGCGTGTCGCCACCGCCACGAGCACGTCATCACCGGCTTGATGACCGAGAGAGTCGTTGATGTTCTTGAACCGGTCGACGTCGACGAAGAAGACCGCCGGTTGGGTGGAGAGCGCCCACGCGACACGCAGCGAGTTCTCCACGTGGGTGACCATGAGAGATCTGTTGGGCAGGTTGGTCAACGCATCGGTTTGCGCTGCGTGGATCAATTGACGCTGCGTGACGGCGTTCCGTCGGACGGCCTGCACGACCCGACCGGTCACCGCAGCAGCCAACACGAACATCGACACTGCGCGAACGATCCGGTCGGTCTCATCGACCGGATCGGACAGGGCGAGTACGACCACCGGAACCGTGAGCGCGCTCGTGGTGACGATGAGTCGACCGAGCAACGGACGTTCGGGCAGGGTCGGACCTTCGTCGGTGAGCGTCGAGATGCTCGGGTGCATGAATGCGGCGGCCGCCATGAACATGCCCACGATGTAGGGCGTGATGCCGTGGACGTCCGCCCACGGGAGTCGTCCCGAGTCGATCGACGCGTAGATGAAGTCGCCCGCGAGGGTGAAGGTGATGGCGCCCGCGACGAACCAGACGGCGGGAGTACGAGACGAATCGCCGAAGAGCAACGTGGCGAGGGTGAACAACACGACCACGCTCACGGCGAGGGTGACGCCAATGATCGCGGTGAGTACGACGCTGCGATCTTCTCGATCGATCGCGGGCTGTACGACGAGCAGCCACAACAAGAACCACGAACCAGCCGCGACGATCGAACCGTCCGCGAGCACACTTCGCGGATCACTACCGAGTCGCCTCGAAACGATGTACAGCAGACCGACGGCCAATACGACCTGCACGACCAAGAACAGCAATTCGGCGACGATCTGCAAGTTGTCCCGCTCTGGGTACGTGTTATCGACGATCTGGCCCGCCACCGACGACCCCGCGATCGAGAGCAGGCCAGCGAGCACCCACTTGTCGGGCCTGTTGACGAACGCGGACACGAGGAGAGCAACTGCCAGGCACACGGTGGACCCGAGGTAGAGCCCGTCGGCGAGTCCCGAATCGGCGCGCAGCGAACTGACGACGCCCAGTCCGAGACCCACGACGCAGAGACCGGCGGCGACCTTCGACCAGACGCGTCCCTTCACCTCGAAAACCGTACAAGATCCCCATTTGACGGCTGTGGATGGACTAATTTCGAAGTGGGCGGAGTGCCTCGAGTCGGACCGCGGTCGTCCGTCGGCGCCAGTCGGAGCCCGTCGTGCGATTCGCGGTCGAGAGATCATTCCAGGAGCCGCCCATGTTCGTCACCCGTCACTCGCCAGTGACCGATCCCGCGTTGCGGGAGCAACTGTGGTCGCTGTACGCGCGCGCCTATGAACGGACGGCCGAGACCTCGGTGACCCACGAAATGTTGGACCGCGTCGAATTCAACGACCAACTGGGTGACTCGGCGAATCGCACCTGGGTGGTGTGGGATGACACGACGCCGATCGCGATGACCTTGGTGTCGACCGACGTTCGCCGCACCCGTTGGCTGAGCGAGCACTACTTTCGACTGAATTTCCCCGATCACTTCCGCAGCGGTCGAGTCCACTACGTGGTGTGGGCGGTGATCGATCCTGCCTACACGACGAAGGGGGCCTCGATGTTTCTCGCCCGCCAGGCGATGGCGGTGGAGGCCCGCGAAGGTGCCCTGCTCGTGTTCGACATGCCCGAGGAGAATCAGCCGCGCGCCGAGGGTGGTGCGGCGGAATTGATGTACCGGATGGCCAGGACCGTCGGTGGGGCCGCGTTGGTGCCGCTCACCGTCCAGCGGTACTACGCACTGGATTTCTCGCTCAACGAACAGTTTGCGAGCGACGTGGATCAGGACGAGAACCGCGAGGCGGCCTCTCGGTAGGATTCAGGGACATGCACGCGACCAGTGCTCGCCCCGCCGCAGAATGACCGTCTCTTCCAATTCGGTGGTGTTCGTCGTGCCCGGCGCGCATCTGATGTCGGGTCTCCTCGGCGAGCGCGACGCGCACCTGCGGGTGATCGAGCTCGCCTTCGCCGACTCCCGAGTGAGCGTTCGCGGCAACGAGATCTCGATCTCCGGTCCGGACTCCGAAGTGCTCGGGCGGCTGTTCGAGGAGTTGACCAACCTTCTGCAGCGCGGCGAGACATTGACCGACGTGGTGATCGTGCGGAGTATCGCCATGGTGCGCCAACACGAACGTCCGAGCGTGCTGCTCACGCAGGAAATCCTGAAGACCGGGGCAGGACGAAGCGTCAAGGCGAAGACGTCAGGTCAGCGTCGTTACGTCGACGCGATCCGCGACAACGTGATCACGTTTTGTCTCGGTCCTGCCGGAACAGGCAAGAGCTGGTTGGCCGTGGCGATGGCGGTGCATGCGCTGCACAACAAGCGCGTGCAACGGATCATCCTCACTCGCCCCGCGGTCGAAGCAGGCGAGCGCCTCGGCTTCCTGCCGGGTGACCTGACGGCGAAGATCGACCCGTATCTCAGGCCGCTCTACGACGCCCTGCACGACATGGTCGGTGCCGACCATGCACGGACGCTGCTCGAGCGCCAAGTGGTCGAAGTCGCGCCACTCGCGTTCATGCGCGGCCGTACGTTGAACAACAGTTTCGTGATTCTCGACTAAGCGCAGAACACCACACCCGAACAAATGAAGATGTTCCTGACGAGGATCGGCTTTGGTTCGAAGGTCGTGGTGACGGGAGACACCACACAGGTGGATCTCGCCGGTGGCCGTAGTGGTCTCGCGGGACTGGAGCCGATGTTGAGTGACATCGACGACCTTGCCTTCGTCCACTTGGATGGTGGCGATGTCGTTCGCCACCGCATCGTGGCAGACATCGTGGCCGCTTATGAGCGGTGTGATCGCACGTGATCGATCCGCGAGCGGGTCGGTTGCGTCCGCGTCGAGCCGGTGGAGACGGGGAGCCGGAGGTGTTTTGCGCCGATGAACAGAGCGATCACGCCGTTGATCTGGCCCGTTGGCAACGGCTGGCACTCAACGTGTTGCGCGATGAGGGTGTGTCCGGCGCCGCCGAAATGACGGTGGTGTACGTGGACCGCGAGACGATGTCCAACCTCAACGCCCAGTACATGGGCAAGACGGGCCCCACCGACGTCCTCGCGTTCCCGCTCGACATGATCGAAGCGGTGCGTACGCCGGGTCCGGGTGCACAGAGCAAGAGTCCGGACAAGTCGCCGCCCCACCTCGGTGACCTACCCCTGCTGTTGGGGGATGTGGTGATTTGTCCCGCGGTCGCATACGAGCAAGCCCCACGGCATGCGGGCACCTTCGACGACGAGCTCGCCTTGTTGCTCGTGCACGGCATGTTGCACGTCCTCGGTGAGGACCACGACAACGCGGTGAACGAACAGCGGATGCACGCGCGAGAGCGTGCGCACCTGGAGCGCCACCACTGGTCAGGGGTCGCACCAAACGGCTTTCGTCATGTCCCGGATTCGGTGTCATGATCGGCACGACCTTCACCACCGTGGATCTGTGGATGGCGATCGCGATCGTTCTGCTCCTGTTGATCCTGATCGTCCTGTCGCTCGCCGAGATGAGTCTTTCGCAGATGACTCGGCCGCGCGCGAACGCATTGGCCGAGGGCGGGTCCAAGTCCGGCAAGGCGTTGGCTCGATTGGCCGCCGAGCCCACACGCTGGGTCAACCCGTTGCTCCTGACCGTCAACATCTGTCAGACGGTGCAAGCCACTCTCACGGGAATCGTGTCCGGTCGGTTGTTCGGCGCGCCGGGTGTCGTGATCGGCGTGGTGCTCAACGTGATCGTATTCTTCGTCCTCGCCGAGGCCGTGCCCAAGACCTACGCGGTGCTCAATCCTGTTCGCGGCGCGATGTTCACGGGACGCTTGGTCGAGGGTCTCGTCTCATTCTGGCCGCTGCGGGTTTCATCCAACCTGTTGATTCGACTGACCAACGTCATCGTCAAGGGTGAGGGCTTGAAAGAGGGGCCATTCATCGGCGAACAGGAGTTTCTCGGGATCGTGGAGGCCGCGGCCGAAGACAGCGTGATCGAACACGAGGAACGTGAGTTGATCAAGTCGGTGATCGAGTTCGGCGACACGGTGGTCCGCGAAATCATGGTTCCTGCTCCGGACGTGGTCGACCTCGAAGTGACGATGACCGTGAGTGCCGCACTCGATCGTGCGGTTGGTGAGGGCTTCAGTCGCTTCCCGGTCACGCGCCACGTGGGCGACGGACCCGACGTGGTGGGCATGGTGAACGTGAAGGACCTGGTCGTGGCCGAACGCTCGGGCAAGGGAGTGATCACCATCGAGTCGCTCGTGCGTCCAGTCGAATTCGTACCCGAGACCAAGCTCGTCGCGGACTTGATGCGATCGATGCAGGCGAACAAGTACCACCTTGCGGTCGTGGCGGACGAGTACGGCGTGATCTCAGGAATCGTCACCCTCGAGGACTGCCTCGAAGAATTGGTCGGCGAGATCGTCGACGAACACGATGAAGAGCGAGCCAAGATCCAGCGTCTGTCGTTGACCGACTACCTGATCGACGGCTCGATCGCGATCGACCAGGCGAACGAGGAGTTGGGTCTCGGAATCCCGGACGGCGACTTCGAGACCGTCGGCGGATTCGTCTTCACCACGTTCGGTCGCGTGCCTGCCAAGGGGGAACACGTCACGTTCAACTCGTGGCGGTTCACGGTGATGGAGCTCGATGGTCGGAGAATCCAGCGCATCGCGCTTCATCGGATGAACCCACTCATCGGCTGAACCGTCCGATTGGTCGTCCACTAGCGTCGAGCGAATGGACGTTTCACTGGCAGGAAAGGTCGCACTCGTCACCGGCGGGTCTCGCGGCATCGGCAAGGCAATCGCAAAGACCTTCGCGGAATCCGGCGCGCGGGTGATGATCACATCGCGCAAGGAAGACGCGCTTCGTGAGGCCGCTGGCGAGATGCAAGGTGAAGTGGACGTTCATGCCGCCAATGCGGGTGACTTGGATGGCATCAAGTCTTGTGTCGACGCCACGATGGAACGTTTCGGGGCGATCGACATCTTCGTCAACAATGCGGCGACCAATCCCTATTTCGGTCGGACACTCGAGGTGGATCCATCTCGATTCGACAAGACGTTCCAGGTCAACATTCGTGGCCCACTGTTCTGGTGTCAGGCGGTGTGGGAGGCCTGGATGAAGGAACACCCGGGCGTGATGGTCAACATTGCTTCCGTCGGCGGTCTGCGCTCGGAGGTTGGCTTGGGCGTGTACAACATCACCAAGGCAGCGATCATTCACATGACGAGGCAGTTGGCGAGTGAACTCGGACCCTCCCGTGTGGTCGGAGTGGCACCGGGGTTGGTGCAAACCGACTTCGCGAAGGTCCTAGTGGACAACTTCGGCGACAAGTTGGCTGGCCGCCTCCCGACCAAGCGTCTAGGTGATCCGCAGGACATCGCCAACCTCGTCACGTTCCTCGTGTCGGAGCGGGCCTCGTGGATCACCGGCGAGACGTACGTGATCGACGGCGGGGCTGGCGTCAGTATCGATCGGATGTAGCGGCTAGCGCCACGCTGCATCGAGCAGTGCGGGTTGATCGACCTTGCCGAGAGCGGTCCGCGGTATCGCCTCCACGAGGCGGAGTTCCTTCGGCGCATGGATCGGGCTGAGTCTCGACTTCACCCAGTCGCGGACATCGTCGAGGCGAGGTTCGTTCGTTGCGGGCACGACCCAGGCGACCACCCGAGCGCCCCATTCAGGGTCGTCGATTCCGCGCACGGCGCAATCGAGAACTAGGGGATGCTCGAGCAACACTCGCTCGACTGCTGCTGGCCACACTTTCTCTCCACCAGTCACGATCAGGTCGCCGCGTCGACCGTCGACCACCAGTCGACCATCGTCAGCGAAGTGACCGAGATCGCCGGTGAGGAACCACTCGGGTGCACTCTCGCCGCCGCGGTAGCAGCGCATCGTCATCGGCGACTTGATCGCGATCTCGCCGTCCACGATGCGAATCTCCACTTGGTCGAGTGGGTGTCCGTCGTAGACGATCCCACCCATGGTCTCCGTGAGTCCGTAGGTGGTGACGACGTTCGGGGGTAGGTGGGCGGGCATCGCCGACCCGCCGAGGAGGATCAGACGAAACAGCGATTCGTCGAGACGACGGAGGGCGGTGAGCACGAGGGACAGATGCGTGACACCGGTCCTCGCTGCATCCATGACTCGTTGCGCATCGAACGCCTCGTGGACGGTCAGCGGAATGTCGCCATAGTGACATCGAGTGAACACCGACAAACCTCCGACATGGCTCGGAGGAAGGCAGAGCAGCCAATGGTCGTCGGCCGTCGTTCGCAGACGAGCAATGGAGGCGCGAGCCGATGCGACGATCGAATCGTGGGTGTGGACGACCGCTCGAGGATGTCCCGTGCTACCGCTCGTCATCACGATGAGCGCATCCCCCGGCTCCACAGGAGATCCAACGATTGGTGATGAGTCTCCGTTGCGGTTGACGATGCAAGTCGCGCCTGCGCTCTCGATGTGACGACGTTTGAGGTCGTCGGAGAACCGCTGATCGAGGATCATGACCGCGTTGGCTTGATCCCATTCCTCGACGATTCGTTCGAACAGACGCGGAGAGGTCGGCATGTCCAAGGCGACGAGTTCACGCACGTCTTCATCGTATGGTCGTCGGCCAGAGGGATACCTGCGGTGCTCTGTGGCAACATTGCCCGATGACATCCGTGCGCACGTGGATCGCTGGGGCGCGTCCACGGACTCTCGTCGCAGCAGTCGTCCCGGTCGCGGTGGGGTGGGCCAGTGCGTCTCGTGACGGGGACCGCAGCATCGAGATGGCGATGCTCGGACTCGCGCTCGTGGTCAGCCTCGCCTTGCAGGTGGGCGTCAATTTCGCCAACGACTACTCAGACGGCGTGCGCGGCACCGACGATCAGCGGGTCGGCCCACTGCGTTTGGTCGCCTCAGGGTTGGCCGCGCCATCGGCGGTCAAGCGAGCAGCGTTCGCATCCTTCGGCGTGGCGGCCGTGGCAGGACTCGTGATTGCGGCAAACACCTCCTGGTGGCTCGTGGCGGTGGGTGTGGCGAGTATCGCTGCTGCCTGGTTCTACACCGGAGGTCCGCACCCGTACGGATACGCGGGCTTCGGAGAGTTGTTCGTCTTCGTCTTCTTCGGACTCGTCGCCACCGTGGGCACGGCGTTTGCGGCGACATCGGTACTCGATGCGTGGACGTTGTTTCCGGGTGCGGCAGTGGGAATCCTCGCTACGCAACTACTCGTCGTGAACAACCTCCGTGACATACCCACCGACGGGGCAGCGGGCAAAATGACACTCGCCGTGCGAATGGGGGATCATGCCACACGCTCCTCGTACGTCGCGCTCAACGGGGCGTTCTGCGTGCTCGTCGTCGTGATCGGCCTGACGGAAAGATGGGCCCTCTTGGCATTGGCTGCGCTCGTGGTGGCGGGGAAGCCCAGCCGTGACGTGTTGCGCGGCGCTACGGGACCCGCATTGATCCCGGTGTTGGGCGGGACTGCGCGTTTTCAGATGGTGGCGGGCGCGTTACTCGCGGCCGGTATCGCCATTTCCTGACGCACCCAGCCAGGCATCGATCGCCTCGCGCGTGGCATCCGGTCGTTCAATGTGGCATGCGTGACCGGCATCGGGGATCATCGCGAGTGTCGATCCGCTAAGTCGTGTCTTGATGCGGTCGGCGAGTGCGCGGAACTTCTCGTCGCGCTCTCCGACGATGAGCAGGGTGGGCACGCTGAGCGCCGGCAACTCGTCGTCCAACACGCGTTGTTGGCCGGTGCCGAGCACCCGCAGCGCGTAGGTGAGTCCGTCTGCCGAGTTGTCCAGTCGGTCACGGTGGTCGAGTTCGCGCACTGCTGCAAACATCGGCTGGGCGAGCCACTCGTCGAGGAACGTCCGCACCCCAACTTCGGAGAGGTGCCTTGCCAAAGACTCATCCGAAGACCGGCGTTCGCGTCGCTCCGACTCGTCGACGATGCCGGGATGGGCGCCGATCAGGACGAGGCCGGTGATTTCCGCATGCGGATCGAGGGCGGCATGCAAGGCGATCCGCGCACCCATGCTGTAGCCAACGAGGACGCAACGTCCGTTCGCTTCGGCAATGACACGTCCCGCCTCCGCGAGAGATGGTGGACGGCACTGCGTGGCGCCATGGCCGGGTAAGTCGATCAGGGTGACTCTGTGGTGTTCTGCCATTGGTGTGGCGATCGGCAGCCAGGACGCCCGAGTTTGGGTGAATCCGTGCAAGAACACGAGATGCGGTTCGCCAGTGCCCAGCGACTCGCTCGCGAGATCGCTCATGCGTCGGCGAGTTTGTCGAACACGCGAAGGAAGAACTCAGGATCTTGTGCGCCCGGCACTGCCCATCGTTCGTCGAAGACGAAGGTGGGAACCGCGGTCACGCCTTGGTCATGTGCGGTGCGGAGATCCGAATCGAAGCGGTCGTTCATCAGGTCGCCCTCGAGGACGCCGTCGACGACCGACGATTCGAGTTCCACCTGGGCGGCGATCTCACGCAATGTCGAGTGGTCGGCAATGCTGCGACCTTCGACGAAGTATGCGCGGTACAGAGCGTCGAGGAGCAGGGATGCAGTCGGCGCCTCAGCGGCCAGCAGGAGTCGATGCGCGAGTCTCGTATTGACCCGTTTGGCGATGTCCAAATTCATCTCCAGGCCGGCTTCTCGCGCCGCCTCCGTCACGCGCTCGAGGATGGCTGCGGCGCGCTCCGGTCCACCGAACTTTGCTGCGTAGGCCTCGATGACCGGTCTGGCCTCGTCGACTGGTGCTGAAGGATCCAGTTGGTACGGGCCGAAGGTGATCTCCACCTCCAAGTCCGGATTCTGCTGTCGTGCCGTCGACAGGGCGACGTCAAATCGTGACTTGCCGATGTAGCACCATGGGCAAACGAGGTCCTGGAAGATTTTCACCCTCACGGGTGCCACGATAGAGGCAATGCAGGTGACTCCTTCTGCCGCCGTGACCATGTGTCGCACCTTCTTGGACGAGTGGTGTGTGCTCGGAGTGGAACACGCCGTCGTCGCACCTGGGTCGCGCTCGACTCCAATGGCACTTGCGCTGGTAGGAGACGGACGATTTCGAGTGCACGTCTTTCACGACGAGCGAAGCGCAGCGTTCGCCGCGCTCGGCATCGGCATGGCAACTTCTCGACCGGCGGTATTGCTGTGTACGTCGGGCACTGCGGCCGCGGAGTTCTTCCCAGCCGTCGCGGAGGCCTCGCAGGCGTGTGTGCCGATGCTCGTGTGCACGGCCGATCGACCGCCGGAACTGCAAGGTGTCGGCGCCCCGCAGACGATGGATCAGGAGCGTCTCTATGGCGGATACGTCCGCAGTTTTCACAACGTCGCCCCGCCGACCTGGGACGACAGTGGGACCTGGCGTGTAGTGGCGACTGGTGCATTCGATGCGAGCGTCGCCCAGCCGTGTGGGCCCGTCCACCTGAATTTGCAGTTTCGTGATCCACTCGTTGGTTCGGCGGCTGAGATCCCGGTTCGTCCCACGGCGACGAACCCTCCGGTGAGTCGCGCGATGCCTGACACCAAATCGATCAGCGAACTCGCCGAGTTGGGCTCGGGTGTGATCCTTGCCGGTGCGGGCGTGGACGATCCGCAGGGCCTCGTTCGACTCGGCGAGCGTCTGGGTTGGCCCGTCGTTGCCGATCCGCGCAGCGGTTGCCGAGCGCTGGAGGGCAAGGTGGTCACCCATGCCGATGCGATCCTTCGTCATGGACCAACCGCGGAGATGCTCACGCCTCACGCGATTCTCCGAGTCGGCGAACCGCCAGCGTCCAAGGTGGTCAACCAGTGGGTGGGAAGTTCCGGTGCGCGAGTCGTGGCCGTCACATCGACTGGTCGTCGTATCGATCCTGAGGGCGTGGTCGGCGCGCACGTGACGTGCGGTGTCGCGGACATCGCCGAAGCGTTGAAGGCGGCTCCCGCACGTCCTGAGTTCGCTGCGGCCTGGCAGCAGGCCGAGGAGGTTGCACGGGCGTCGATCACCCGCCTCATGGACTCCACGTCACCCATCACCGAACCGTGGGCGGCTCGCACGGTGGCTTCTGTGTGTGCCGACGATGAGATCTTGCTGCTGTCGTCGTCGATGCCAGTGCGCGATGTCGAATGGTTCGCGGATCGTTGCCCGCGTCAGGTGTTCGCCAACCGTGGCGTGAACGGCATCGATGGAGTGATGTCGACGGGCGTGGGGCTCGCGCTGGGATCTTCCCGCCGCGTGACGGTGTTGATCGGAGACGTGGCGTACCTCCACGACAGCAACGCCCTGATCAACCTCCAACGGCGAGACGTGACGTTGCGAATCGTCGTGGTCGACAATCGTGGTGGCGGGATCTTCTCCTTCCTCGATCAAGCCAAGTTCCTCGAACGTGAGCAGTTCGAATTGCTCTACGGCACACCGCACGACACCGACTTGTTAGCCCTCGCCCGCGCGCACGGATTGAGCGCGACAGTGGTGAGCGAGCGAGCCGAGTTCGTGGCGGCGCTGAACAGCATGGATACCGGTGTCCTGGTGGTGCGGACTCGACGTGACGAGAACGTCGCCGATCACCAGCGTCTCAACGATGCGGTGGCAGACGCGCTGTCGACGATGTCTAACTCCCGGTGATCGCCTTCGTCATGGCTTGCAGCTTGGCTTCGGTCTCGGCCAGTTCGGCAGTCGGTTCGCTGTCGGCGACGATTCCGCCGCCTGCGAAGAGGTGAGCGGATCGTCGGTCGGCGCTGACCTCGGCACAGCGAATTGTGACCGCGAAGATGCCGTTGCCGGATCGGTCGAACCAGCCGATCGCCCCGCCGTAACGCGATCGTTCGAACCCTTCCACTTTCTTGATCAAGTCGACTGCAGCCTCGCGCGGATGTCCGCCGAGCGCCGGCGTCGGCGAGAGTGCGTAAGCGGCTTCGAGAACGTGTAGCGGGGGATCACTCAAGTGTCCGAAGAGCCGTGTACCCAGGTGTTGGACGTTCCCCACCTCGATGACATCGGGTTCTGGCTCCCAGTCGAGGAAGGAGCAATAGGGAAGGAGCGTGTCGTGGACCATGTCGATCACCACTCGGTGTTCGATCTGGTTCTTGGCACTCCGTCTGAGCTCGGTCGCCAACCTTGCATCCAGTTCCGGATCTCCGGTGCGAGCGGTGGTGCCGGCGAGTGGGTGGCTGGTGATCGCGTGACCCATCCGGGAAACGAGCAGCTCGGGGGAGGCTCCCACGAGTCCTTCGAGGCAGAAGCGGTAACTCTGCGGATAGCGATCCCGCAGTCGTGCCAACACGAGGTCGAGATCGATCGGTTGGTCGCTGTCGATGAAGACGTCCCGCGCGATGACTACCTTGGTCAAGTTTCCTGAGCGCACCTCGTCGCGACCTCGACGCACCGCCTCGAGGTAGCGCTCGACGTCGACACCGGTGCGGGTCGTGAAACATCGCTCGTCGCCGGGTGGTCGCTCGTCGCCGGGCGATGGTCTCGAAGCGTCTTGGACCATCGCCTTGTCGTTCATGGACGTGAACCAGCATTCACCGCTCGCGGTGTGCACGAGTATCTCCTCGGGCAGCACGAAGTCGTGCGACTCGCTGGAGTCGAATGGAATGGCGCCCAAGAGGAGTGGCCCCGAACCCATCTGGTTCACCTCGTCGTCGACGCTCAGAGTGGCGAGAAAGTCGATCGCGCCGGTTCGTGGAACCCGTGCGGCGACTCCACGGGTGGCAATGGTGAATCCTCCACCGACGAAGAGCGAACCATGCTCGCCGACGAACGTCTCTGGATCCACCGACGACGGCGTCCGCCTCGTGACGAAATGCATCAGCCGTTCCGAGTGGCGACGAACAACTGAGTGAGGCCTCCGCTCAGTTGTTCGTGACGTGCGTTCGCGAAGCCGCTCGAGCGCAAGATGTCGACGATCTCGTGGCTGGGAGGCAGGTAGGCGACGCTCTTCGGGAGATAGCGGTAGGCGGCACCGTCGGACAGCAGTCTGCCGATCAGCGGCACGACCTTGCCGAAGTGGATCGCGTTACCGGCGCGAATGATCGGATTGGTCGGACGGCCGACATCGAGCAGCGAGATGCGTCCGCCTGGCCGTACGACCCGAGCCAACTCGCTGAAGAAATCGGGAAGGTCGAGGAGGTTGCGCAAAGCGAAACCACAGATCGCCCCGTCTACCGAGTGATCCGCGAGCGGAAGCCGAAGAATGTCGGATTGTGTGCGGGGGGCGCCGCTGCGGTCCTGCTGGAGCATGCCGAGCGACAGATCGAACGACAACGCGCGGAGCCCATGCCTGCGCAACTCGATGCACAAGTCTCCCGTGCCGCTCGCCAAGTCGATCACGAGCGAGCCGGACGGGAGGTCGAGGTCCCGCACTGCGCGGCGTCGCCAGAGCACGTCGAGACCGAAAGTCATCAGGCGGTTGACCAAGTCGTAGCGCGGGGCGATCGCGTCGAACATCTGCCGAACGGCAACCACTTTGTCACGACCCGAGGGAAGCCGCTCCGTGTCCCAACTCGGGCGGGATTCGGTCGGCGAATTCATGCCGCAAGGCTACGGGACGCCGTTTGTCCGAGGTCCGTCGAGCCTCAACTTGGTGGTTCGCACCGTTCGCCGCAACACTGGAGGCATGGCGGTTGAGCGTGATTGATTTCAGTTTCCCCGCCGAAGTCGAAGCCGTTCGCCTGAAGGTGCGTCAGTTCATGGCGGACGTCGTCCGTCCCGCTTGGGAGTCGACCGACCAGAAGGATCGTGCACGGGTCGTCGCGACGATCGTGGAATTGCGCCGGCTGGCGCGCACCGAGTGGAACCTGTGGCTTCCACACATGCCACCAGAGTGGGGCGGCATGGGTCTCGGCCCAACGGCGATGGCGGCAGTGTCCGCGGAGGCCGCGCGAGTACCCATCGGCCCATACGTGTTGAATGCGCAGGCTCCGGACGAGGGAAATCAGCACACGCTCCTGCATTGGGCGACCGATGAGCAGAAGGAGAAGTACCTCCGTCCACTGTGCGAGGGGACTGCTCGATCATGTTTCGCGATGACGGAACCCGAGGTCGCCGGTAGCGATCCCACGTTGATTCGCACCCACGCCTATCGGGATGGTGACGAGTGGGTGATCAACGGCCACAAGTGGTTCATCTCGGGAGCTCGAGGTGCCAAGTTCGCCTTGCTCGTCGCTCGTACGGAGGACGATCCCGACATCCCACAAGCGGCCAATTCGTGCTTCATCGTGGACCTGCCCAGCCCGGGGTGGACCGTGGTGCGTGACGTGGAGACGATGGCGGGTGGTCACAACCACTGCGAGATCGTGATCGAGGACCTTCGAGTGCCGAACGCCAACATGCTCGGCGGACGCGGCCAAGGCCATCTGCTCGGGCAGTACCGACTCGGTCCGGCCCGACTGGCCCACTGCATGCGATGGATCGGTCAGGCGGAGACGGCGCTCGACATGATGGTGGATCGGGCGTTGCACCGCTTTTCGCACGGCTCGTTGCTCGCCGAGAAACAGGGCATCCAATGGTTGATCGCAGACTCGGCGATGGAGTTGTATCAGGGGAAACTGATGGTCTTGCATGCCGCATACAAGATCGAGCACGGCATGGACTTCGTCTCCGAGGTGTCGATGGCGAAGCATTTCGTCGCCAACAGCCTGTGGCGGATCGTCGATCGAGCCATCCAGGTGCACGGCGCACTCGGGTATTCCACTGACACGCCGCTGGCACACATGCTGCAACAGGCCCGATGGAGCAGGTTCGCCGACGGCGCAGACGAGATCCACCAGATGCGAATCGCTCAACGGACGATCGCGGCCTACAAGGACAATGGATCCACGAACAAGGCGACGGGAGAGTTGCCGCTGTGAACGCCACTCCCGTGTTCGGAGTCTTCATCCCGCAGGGGTGGAAGATGGAGTACGCCGGCTTCGGCTCGGCGAGTGAGCAGTGGCGGCGCAGTGTCGAGATCGCGCAATTGGCGGATCGCATGGGCCTGGACTCGATCTGGGTGTACGACCATTTCCACAACGTGCCGAAACCGGCACACGAGTCGGTGTTCGAATGTTGGACGATGCTGGCCGCAATCAGCCAAGTCACGTCGACCATCCGACTCGGACAAATGGTCGGCTGCAACTTGTACCGACCGCCCACCCTGCTCGCCAAGATCACCAGCACGTTGGACGTGATCTCGGGTGGGCGGCTCGATTGGGGCATCGGAGCCGGCTGGTACGAGAACGAGTGTCGCGGTTACGGATATGCGTTTCCGACGCCGAAGGAGCGCATCGGAATGCTGCGTGAAGCAGTGGAGATCGTCACGATGATGTGGTCCGAGCGCGAGACGACCTACTCGGGTACGTACTACCAGGCACACCGCGCCAACTGTGATCCAAAGCCCGTGCAGCAGCCGCGACCTCCGATCTGGATCGGGGGTGGAGGCGAGCAGTTGACGCTGCGGGTCGTCGCACAGCACGCCGATTGGTCCAACTTCGGCGGCAAGCCGGAGGAGTTCCTGCACAAGCGGGAAGTGCTCCGACAGCACTGCGAAAAAGTGGGGCGAGACGAGTCAACGATCCGCAAATCGTGGTCTCCGGAGATCGCCATTCGAGAGTCGGAGCAGGAGCTCCGCGCTCTGCAGCGCACGAGTGTGCGGCGCGAGAGCTACGAGGACTGGAAGGCCGGAAACTTGATCGGCTCACGTGCCGAAGTGACGGACAAGATCGGTCTGTATCTCGAGATGGGATGCAGCGGCTTCGTGCCGTGGTGCGTCGACTACCCCGACTCGACTTCGCTCGAGGTGTTCGCCGAGATCGCCACCGACTTTCGTCAGCCGTAGTAGCGAAAGATGGCTTCGGCGACGCAGGCGGGCTTGGTAGCGCCCTCGACTTCGAAGGTCACCTCGACGGCGACCTGATAGCCACCTTCGATCTTGTCGGCTGCGAGCAACTTCGCACCACATCGAAGCGAAGATCCGACGGGGACCGGCGACATGAACCGCACCTTGTTCAGGCCGTAATTGACCCCCATCTTGACTCCCTCCACCTTCCACACGTGGGGCAGCATTCCCGCGACGAGGGAGAGCGTGAGGTAACCGTGGGCGATGGTGCCACCGAACGGACCAGTCTTGGCCCGTTCCGTGTCCAAGTGGATCCACTGATGGTCGTCCGTGGCGTCGGCGAACAACTGAACGCGCTCCTGGGTGACGACCATGTACGGGCTATACCCGAGATGCTGGCCGACGAGGTTCGGAAGATGATCGAGTCCGGGGATGATGGTGCTCATCGACCCAGTGTGCCAGAGAGAGGATGGGGCAACTAAATCAGTGGAACCAGATGCGCTGGTGTTCACGGCTTTGGTTGTGCAACAACAACGCGACCAGCGCAACGTCGAAGATCAAGCCGATCGTGCCGCCGCCGAAGATGCGGCCCGTGAGGTGGTCGTAGATGCCGACGGGAGATCCGAATCCGAAGGTGGACAGTGCGCTCCGGGTGCCGAGCACGTTGAGCACGAACGGTGAGATGCTCGCGGCAACGGCGATCCGCCAACCGATGCGCAGGTCGTTGGCCATCAGCAGACCCCCGAGCGCGTACAACACGACCACGGCCAGGACGACGACGATGCCGAGGTCGTAGCGGCGGATCAGGTAACCCTCTACGCCGGCGCGATCGATGATCGCAAGGAGGGCGAACACCCCGTCGATGTAGAGCAACCACGTGGCGATCTGCAGGGTCTGTGGCTGCATGCGATCGAACCACTTGCGAAAGTCGACGGCCACGATCGTCAAGTTTGGCAGAAGTAGCCTGCGTGCATGCGTATGGGCTTCGTGATGTTGGCGGGTCGGCCCAACGTGGGTAAGTCGACGCTGCTCAATGCGCTGTGCGGCAAGAAGCTGAGCATCGTCTCAGACAAACCACAGACGACCAGGCATCGAGTGCGAGGGATCCTCAACACCGACGAGGCACAGATCGTGTTCGTCGATTCGCCAGGTATCCACAAGCCGAAGACTGCCCTCGGTGAGCGCGTGAACGAGCAGGCGTATCAGGCGATCGCCGACACGGACGTCCATTGCCTGGTGATTCCTGCGGACGAGCCGTTCGGGACCGGCGATCAATGGGTGGTCGATCGGCTCGACATGAGTCGGACCGTCGTCGTCGTGAACAAGGTCGACGCGGTGCCCCGTGAAAAGGTGCTGGCGCAGTTGGCGCGCGTCGCGGAACTCGGTGCGGTCGCATACTTCCCCGTGTCGGCGCGTACCGGCGAGGGTTTGGAGCCGTTGGTGAACGAGCTAGAGCGGATGCTCCCCGAGGGTCCCGCGATGTACCCGCTCGACATGGCGACGGAGACACCACCAGGGGAGTGGGTGGCGGAGTTGGTGCGCGAGGTGTTGCTCGATCTCACCCACGAGGAGTTGCCGTACTCGATCGCTACGCGCGTGGTGTCGGTCGAAGAGAACGTGTTTCGTTGCGAGATCGTCGTGGAGCGCGAGAGCCAGAAGGGAATGGTGATCGGCAAGGGAGGATCGGTGTTGAAGGAGATCCGTCGACGTGTGCGCAAGGAGTTGCCGAAGGGTGCGGGTCTGGAGTTGGTGGTGACGACCGACAAGGACTGGCAACACCGACCAGATCGGGTGCAGCGGCTGGGGTACTAGCCGCGAATGAACACGGCTGGGGTACTAGCCGCCGAGGATCAACATCGCGTAGTCGTCGAAGGTGACGGGCGTGCCCGGAGGCACCACGTCTCCGCGTCCTCGTGGCACGGAGATCGTTGCCCCATCGACGAGGAACGTCACCTGACCGATCCCCGGGCGTGATGTGAGGGTGGCGACGAGCTGGGCGATCGCCAGTCGTTGATCGCTCGGAGCGAGGGTGCGGAGGAACGATTCGGGGACGGTGACTGCGGCGACACCTCGCGCCACGGTGACCTCGACTTCCAGGAGTTGCGGGATGGCGGTGCGTAGTCCGACGTAACTGGGGTCGTTGAGCGGACCAGAGCCGAGGAGGGTGATCGCCTGCGCGGGAGAGGCGGGACTGACCACGCTGGTCTGCACCTTGAGGAGTCCTGCGCCGAGGATGAAGTACAGGTCGACCAACTCGTTGATCGTCTGTGAGGGATCGATCTCCAGCGCGACGGTCGTCGTCGTGGTGGGCGGCACCGTCGTCGTGGCCTGCGACAGGCTGAGGGGAATCTCCGACTCGTCGATCGCAGAGAACGTTCCGCTTCCTGCGACCGCACAACCGGACAGAATCGACGCCACGCCGAACGCCACCAGCCGAAGACCGTGGAGTCGACGTCTCACGTCATGCCTCGGGGAATCTTGACGACGAAGCGAGCACCACCGTCGGGTGAGTCCTCGGCCCAGACTCGTCCGCCCATCGCTCGGGCGTGTTCCTGCACGATCGCCAAGCCGAGCCCGCTGCCGGCACTGGTCCGACCGGCCGTGCCGCGGGCGAAGCGCTCGAATATTCGCTGGCGTTCGCTCGTGGCGATCCCGGGCCCGGCATCGACGACCGCCAACTCCAACTCGTCGTCATCCGCAGAGAGCGTCACGAGGGTGGCACCACCAGCGTGGTCACGTGCATTCTGGAGCAAGTTGGCGAGGATCCGTTCGATTCGTCGCCGATCGGCGAGGAGTGACCACTCGTCGCCGCGCACGTCGAGTGGCACGTGTTGAAACTCGTACCGAGCCATCACTCGTCGCACGGTGTCGAGCAGGTCGATCTCTTCCACGTGGCTGACCGAGGATCCCGCATCGAGTCGGGCCAGTTCGAGCAAGTCGAGGACGGTGCGGTCGAAGCGTCGTACCTGCTTGGCGAGAATCGCAATCGCTTCTTGGTTTCGCTCCGAGAACTCCGCCGAGCGTCGTTCGAGGACGTCGACCGCCGTGCTGAGGGCGGTGATCGGAGAGCGCAGTTCGTGGCTCACGTCGCTGGCGAACCGTTCTTCGCGTTCGATCCTCGACTGCACGCTGTCGGCCATGTCGTTGAACGAGCGGACGATTTGGTCGAGATCGGGGTCGCCTTCGCTCTCCAGTCGGGTGTCGAGTCCTCCTGTGGCGATGCCGTTGGCCGCATTCGATACTCGAAGCAAGGGTCGCAGGACCGATCGCGACATGGTGAACCCGAGCACGCCGCCGAGGACGGTGATGGTCACCACGCTGATGATCAGCGTGGTTTGGATGGTGGCGAGGGTGGACGACACCTGCGAGAGGGGGAACGCCTCGAAGTAGTGCACGCCGAGAGCCGGTATCGCCACGCCCACGGCCTCGTACGGCTGTTCGTCGAAGGTGAATCGTTGTCGACCAGTCGCACCCCCGATCGTCGCGGTGACGAGTTCCGCAGGGAGGTTGGATTGCGTGAAGCGGAGGGGTTCTTGTGCGTAGAAGAACTCGGTCTCCGAGTCGGTGGCTTCGAGGTGGAGTACCGCGTATCCATCACGCTCCGTGCGCAGATTGGTGACGAGCCCCGCGATGTCGTCCTTGCTCGTGGCCAACACGGTCCGCACGAACTGGGCGTTGTTGAAGGCTTGTCGTTTGGCGACGTCGATTCTCTGGTCGAGCAGGTATGCCCTCGTGCTGAGATAGGTCGCGAGACCGAGCGTCACGGCCGCAACGAGGGCCGCCAGTCCGAAGTAGAGCACCATGCGCAGCCGAATACCCAACCGCAATCGGGTGGCCGGGTTGGTGACCATTGCACCACTATCCCAGATCCGCGAAACGCCGACGATGGCGCGGAGTGCGGTCGGGGCCCAAGGGGGAGCATGGACCCCGACCGGTTCCCGCTCGCTCAGCCTGTCGCGGCGTTGTGACCGAACGACTCCCGTCCTGTGCGTTTTGTGTAACGAAATCGGGGCAGACTGACCACGTGTACCGACTGCTCGTGATCGAGGATGACGCCTCCATCCGCACGATGCTGCGCCAGGCGCTCGAGGACGAGGGCTACGAGGTGGTGGAAGCCCCCAACGGGTTCGCCGGGTTGCAGGCCGTGCAGTCGAGTGGTCTCGATCTCGTGTTGCTGGATCTGCGCCTGCCGGACATGTCCGGCTTCGAGGTGTGTCGACAGATCCGTGCTTCGAGTTTCGTACCGATCATCATGGTGACTGCTCAGACCGACACCCATGACATGGTCGCCGGACTCGAGGCAGGTGCCGACGATTACGTCACCAAGCCGGTGGTCGTGAAAGAACTCGCTGCGCGGATACGGGCGACACTTCGGCGAAGTGCCTACTCGGGATCGTCCAGTGAGGATCGTCCCGAGAGGTTCGGTTCGCTCGAGCTCCTTCGGGCCGCGGGCATCGTGCGCAAGGCGGGTGTCGAGATTCCGCTGACCAAGACCGAGTTCTTCTTGTTGTGTGAGTTCGCCGATCACCCGAACATGGTGCTCTCTCGGGACCAATTGCTCGAGAGGGTGTGGGGATATGAGTTCCTCGGCGACAGTCGACTCGTCGATGCGCACGTCCGGCGATTGCGCGTGAAAGTCGAGGACGCGCCGGACGATCCGCAGTTGATCGTGACCGTGCGCGGTCTCGGCTATCGACTGCTCACCTGAGGGCTTGCGTCAGGAAGTCGACGACATCCTCGAAACGTTTGGTGCGTCGAAACGGTGGCAGTGTGGAAACGAGTTCCGCGCCGTAAGGCTTGTTGGCGAGCCGAGGATCGAGAATCGCCACGACGCCGCGATCCTGCGCACTGCGAATCAGGCGTCCCGCAGCCTGAGCGAGCATCGTCGCCGCTCGTGGCAGATCGATCTCACCGAAGGCACCCTTGCCGAGGGTCTCCCGACGGGCCTCGAGGAGTGGATCGTCCGGTCGCGGAAACGGAATCTTGTCGATCACGACGAGACTGAGCGTCCGTCCGGGAATGTCGATCCCCTGGAAGAATCCCGCGGTGGCGAACAGGCACGACGTCTCGTCGCTCTCGAACGCCTCGACCAGGGCGCCTCGCGGCATGTCATCCTGGACGAGGACGCGATACGGATGGCGTTTGGCGATCGTGTCGGCATGGAGTCGCATCGCGCGAACCGTCGTGAACAGCGCGAGCGTACGTCCTCCGGCAGCACCGATCAGTCGCTCCAGTTCGTCGGCCACGGCGGAATCCCGCCGTTCGCTGCGGGGATCGGCGATCGTCGTCGGGCAGTAGAGCAGACCCTGCTCGTCGTAGGCGAAGGGACTCCCGACGTCGATCATCGTGACCTCTCCCTCGTCGAGACCGATGCGCTTGGTCAGGTTGCGGGGAATCGTTGCGCTGGTCAGGATCGCCGTCTGTCGACTCCACAGCGTGGCACGCAACACGTGGTCGACGTGCAGTGGCGACAGGGTCAGCGTTGGTCGGTCGACTGCGCCTTGGACGAACAAAACGACGCCATTCCCACCGGCGAGGAAGCGGTCGATGGTGTCGACGAACCGGGTGGTCTCGATGGTGGCACGAAGCAGTTTCTGGCGTGTCACATCGTCGGTGATCTGGCGACCCTGTTCGGCTCGTCCGAGTGCCGCGAGGGCCTCCGTCGCCACTGCTCGCGCCGAACTCAGGACGTCAACGAGCGAAGGGGACCGGGCCATGTCGATGCGCTTGTCGAGCCGTGCAGCCAGCTCGGTGGTGAGCAGGTCGGCGGCACGTGAGAAACGGGCGCGGAGAGGCTCGTCGCTCACGACGGCTGCCACGGTCGCGGCGAGGTTGTGCACGCGTCGGGGGGAGAGCGATGCCGAAGCGACGTCGCTGATCACGTCCTCCAGCTGATGGGCTTCGTCGATCACCACGACCTCGTGCTCGGGCAACAGCTGTCCATCGGACATCAGGTGGAGTCCGTAGAGATGGGTGTTGACGACGATGATCTCGGCATCTGCGGCGCGCTTTCGGGCCCGTTCGGCGAAACACTCCTGCCCCCGCGGACACTTTGCCGCGCCGGGGCACTCGTCGGGGGTGACGGTCACCCGTCGGCGTGACGCCGCGTCGAGAGCGGCGGGGTAGCGATCGAGATCGCCGTCCGCGGACGTCTCGCTCCACCGTCGCAGGTCGGCGAGCATGCGCGCGTCACGCTCGCCCGAACGCCGATCGTCGATCTCGAGTTCGGGTTGGTCCTGCTGCTCGTCCAAGCGCTGCAGACACAGGTAATTGCTCCGACCCTTCAACACGGCCCACGTGGGTCGTCGGCCCAGTTCATCGCTCAGAGCACTGCAGGCGTGCGGGAGGTCTTTCGTCGCCAACTGGTCCTGCAGGGCCTTGGTCACGGTGGCGATCACCGTTCGTTTTCCCGAAGCGAGGACGGGGACGAGGTACGCGAGCGTCTTGCCGGTGCCGGTACCTGCTTGCACCACCAGGTGGCGACCAGCGGCGATGGAGGAGGCGACGGACTCGGCCATCGATTCCTGTCCGTGTCGTCGCTCGGTGCCTTCGAGATCCGCGGTCGCGATCTCGAGAAGGAACGTCGTGTCACCCATTCGTCGAAGTCCGTCGTCCGGTGTTACTCGGAGAGCAACGAAAGGGCGGCGTCGAGTTCCGCGGCATCGAGATCCGGCCAGGGACGTTCGGTGAGGAACAACTGTGCGCCGCGAATCTGCCACAACAAGAAATTGGAGATTCGCGACTCACCCGAAGTGCGGATGACGAGGTCGACATCGGGCAGCCGGGAGTCGTAGAGATGATCGGAGATGGCGGTGGTGGACACCGGCCGTTGTTCTGCGCGGGCAAGCCGGGCGGCTCGCACCAGCTCGGCGCGACTCCCGTAATCGAAGGCCACGGTGAGCACCATCCCCGTGTTGTGTGCGGTGTCCTCGATGGCCTGACGAATTGCTCGCTGGACGTAGGAGGGCGTTCGCGAACCCGGCTCGTCGAATGGACGCCCGATCCAGTTGACGCGAACGTTGTTCTCGTTCAGTTCTTCGACGCGTCCAAAGAGACGTTTGTGCAGCGACAAGATGTGGCGCACCTCTGCTGGTGGACGGACCCAGTTTTCCGTCGAGAATCCGAAGACGGTGAGCCAACCCACCTCGCGTTTGGCGGCCAGGCGCACGATCTCGGCCAGGTTCTCCTCGCCGGCGGTGTGTCCCATCGTGCGCGGAAGACCACGCCGTCTCGCCCAGCGGCCGTTTCCGTCCATGATGCAAGCCACGTGGGGTTGGCGTGTTCGAGTCATGGCGTTCTCAAACTAACGGACGCGACGGTGCGACAATGGGGACATGGCTTCGCGTGCGCAATCGTCCTCGAGAAAACCCGTGGGCGGTTCTCTCGGACACGTCGTCGTGTGTGGTGGGACGACCCACGAGTGGTCCGCCTACACGGCATCGGACTGGCAACGTCAGCTCGGCGTAATTGCGGAGTCCCTCGAAGGATCCGGCGTCAGTTGGGTGACGTTGTGTCCATGGGGTGGTTCCTTCGAAGCGCATGATCGCGATGCGGTCCTCGGGGTGGTCGAGTCGGTGACCGGGGGATCGTCGCGCGGGAGTCGCATCTCGTTCATCGGCCAGGGAGGTGTCGTGTGCATCGTCGACGTGTGCACGGACGGTCGTACGCGGTTCGTCGATGCGTTGAATTCGCTCGCCAATGACGCATCGATCGACGAAGGAACGGTCGAGTCGGCGCTGTTTGCTCCCGCTCTCGCCGATCCCGACCTGATCCTGGTGTTCGGACCACCCACCCAATTGCCTCCGTCGTTGATGTGGGAGCTCGCATACAGCGAGTTGGTGTTCCTCGACACGCCGTGGTCGCAGTGCAACTCTGCGCACGTGCACATGGCAATCGACGACTTCCAGCGACGTGACCGTCGGTTCGGCGGAATCGACACGTGACGACCTACCGCGATCGTGGTGTCGTCCTGCGTACCTACAAGTTGGGTGAATCCGACCGCATCGTCGTCCTGATGACGCAGGGACACGGCAAGGTTCGCGCGGTGGCCAAGGGTGTTCGCAAGACGAAGTCGAAGATCGGTGCTCGTTTGGAGCCGATGTCCCATGTCGACGTGCTGTTGAACAAGGGGCGTGAACTGGACGTGGTGAACCAGGTGGAGGTCGTCGATGCATCGCCGGGTTTGCACGGCGACCTCGACCGCATGTCGCAGGCGATCTCGATGTGTGAGGCGGTCGATCTCGTCTCGCAAGATCGCGAACCAGCCTCCCACCTCTACGACATGCTCGTCGGGGCCCTCCGTACGCTCGAGGACAAGGCCTCGCCGTTGCTCCTCGCGGGCTTCTTCCTCAAACTTCTTGCGTCCGAAGGGGTCGGGCCGCAGGTGGAGAGGTGCGTGTCGTGCGGTGGCACCGATCGCTTCGAACACTTCGATCTCCATGCAGGGGGAGTGCAGTGTCGATCGTGCGCGACGGGCATCCGCGTCGAGGACGACGTGGTGGAGGCGTTGCAAGAGATCCTTGGGGGGCGTCTGCGCGCGGCGCTGGATCGGCCGGAGTCTCCGGCGACGAACGCGACGACGTCACTCGCGACACGCCTGATGGAGCACCACTTGGAGCGTCGACTGAAGTCGTCGCTGATGTTCGGCTCGCCGTAACCGCGAGCCACAAAGTCGCCCTTGTAACCTGAACGAGTGCCTGCAACGGACCTCGACCAAATCGTCAATCTCTGTAAGCGGCGCGGGTTCGTCTATCCGAGCGCGGAGATCTACGGGGGATTCCGATCCTCCTACGACTACGGCCCCCTCGGGTCGTTGATGCTGCGCAACGTGAAGAACGCGTGGGTGCGTACGTTGGTGCAGGAGCGCGATGACACCGTCTTGATCGACGCGGCAATCCTCGGACCACCCCAGGTCTTCGAAGCCAGTGGTCACCTGGCGAACTTCAGCGATCCGTTGGTCGACTGCGTGGTGTGCAAGCGCCGATTCCGCGAGGACCAGTTGGACGACCGCGATTGTCCGCAAGGCAAGAAGGGCTGCAACTTCACTGCCGCTCGCGCGTTCAACCTGATGTTCAAGACGCATGCAGGACCGGTGGAGGGTCTCGGCGCGGAGGTCTACATGCGTCCCGAGACGGCGCAGGGAATGTTCGTCAACTTCGCCAACGTGCTGCAGACGTCACGAAAGAAGCCACCGTTCGGAATCGCCCAGGTGGGCAAGAGCTTCCGCAACGAAATAACGCCCGGCAACTTCATCTTCCGCACGCGTGAGTTCGAGCAGATGGAGATGGAATTCTTCGTCCCGCCGGCGGAGAGCGGCAAGTGGTTCGACTATTGGTGTGAAGCTCGCTTGCAGTGGTACCTCGATCTCGGGATCCCCGATTCGATGCTGCGCGTCCGCAAGCACGATGCCGACGAGTTGTCCCACTATTCCGCCGGAACGAGTGACATCGAGTTCTTGTTCCCGTGGGGATGGGGTGAGCTCGAGGGAATCGCCCAGCGCACCGACTACGACCTGAAACAGCACGCCGAACACTCCAAGCAGAAGCTGGACTTCTTCGATCAAGCGACGAACGAGCGATACGTTCCGTACGTCGTCGAACCAGCGGCCGGGGTGAATCGGGCGATGGCCGCGTTCCTTCTCGCCGCTTACGACGAGGACGTCGTCAACGAAGAAAGTCGCACGGTGTTGCGGTTGCATCCTCGCCTCGCGCCTTATCAGGTGGCCGTCCTCCCGTTGTCCAAGAAGGACGAGTTGAGCGGTGTGGCGCGACGAGTCCATCGGGACGTGTCGCGGCGATACATGACTGACTTCGACGAGACGCAGGCGATCGGGCGCCGCTATCGCCGCCAGGATGAGATCGGCACGCCGTATTGCGTCACCATTGACTTCGACTCGCTCCAAGACGATGCCGTGACGGTCCGGGAGCGGGACACCACCACTCAAGAACGAGTGTCGCTCGATCGCCTGCTCGGCTATCTCGACGAGCGACTCGGCTCTTGAGTCGTCGATGTACCTAGACGAGATCCTCGCGCACCATCGACGGACGGCCGCTCAAGACGAGCGGGACGTCGCCGCGCTCGTCGAGGCCGCCGCGCGTGTACCGCAAGCTCGTGGTTTTCGTCAGCGTCTCGAATCGGATGCGAAGGATCACCTCGCCGTGATCGCCGAGGTCAAGCGCCGTTCGCCGTCGAAAGGCGACCTGTTCATCGATCTCGATCCGGCCGATCTTGCACGGACCTACGAGAACGCTGGAGCCTCGTGTATTTCGGTGTTGACGGACGAGGAGTTCTTCGGTGGCAGCAGGGACGATCTCCTCGCGGCTCGCGGGGCGGTGCAGACGCCGATTTTGCGCAAGGACTTCACGGTCTCGCTACGCGACGTCTGTGATGCGCGACTGATGGGCGCGGACTGTGTCCTGCTGATC
>JBJTFU010000110.1:0-20728 GCA_046093585.1 Ilumatobacteraceae bacterium
CCTCGTTGCCCGAGCCGAGCATGTCGCTCGCTGCAGCCATCTCACGCAACATGCGGAAGTGGTCGCGATTCATGGTGACCTCAAAGACGTCTTTGGTCCGTGCCAATTCGGCGGCGCGGTGCCCGACCTTGTGCACCATCACGTGGTCGGGATGACCGTAGTTGCCGTGCCAGTCGTAGGTGACGAACACGTCGGCCCGCTCTTCTCCGAGCACGTCCGCAAGCGCGCGCGCAGCGACTTCGACGTCGGCGTTGATGAAGGCTCGCTCGTGCGAATTCTGCGGCCAGCCGGTCATGCCGCTGTCGTGGTAGTCGAGCCACTCCACGCGATGCACGCCGAGTGCTGCACAAGCGCGTGCGGTCTCTGCACGCCGACGTTCGGCGAGTGTCTCCGCCGAGCCCAAATCACCGGGCTTCTCGCCGTGGTCGCCATTGGTGGCGACGACGACCACCACTCGATGCCCTTCGGCGCTTGCTCGGGCGAGCGTGCCACCCATGATCAGACTCTCGTCGTCGGGGTGCGCGTGGAAACAGACGAGCGTGCTCATGCGTCGGCCACCGCACCGAGAGCGATCAGCTCGTCGATCTCGCTCGCGTCGAGACCCACACCAAGGAGGACTTCACGTGTGTGTTCCCCGGGATGTGCCGGACGCATCGGCGTGTCCGGTGTCGACCGCGAGAATCGTGGCGCAGGGGCAGGTTGCACGACTCCTTCCACGTCGATGAACGTGCCGCGCGCCCTGTTGTGAGGGTTCAGCGTCGCCTCCGACATCGTCAGTACTGGTGCGACACAGGCATCGGTTCCCACGAAGATCTCCGCCCACTCGTCGCGGGTCTTCTCCTTGATTCGCGCCGCCACCTTGGTCTTGAGGGCCGGCCACTTCGTTCGATCCATCTGCGCAGCCATCTCGGGGTCTCCGTCCAGCCCCGTCAACTGCAGGAAGAGCGCGTAGAACTGGGGCTCGATCGCTCCGACCGCGAGGAACTTGCCGTCCCGGCACTCGTAGGTGTCGTAGAAGTGGGCGCCAGTGTCGAGCAGGTTCGTACCGGGCGCATTCTCGTCGAACATGCCGAGGTTCTTGAACGCCCAGAACATCGTCATCAGTGCGGCAGCACCGTCGACCATTGCGGCATCGACGATCTGTCCTTTGCCGCTCGTGCGTGATTCCAGCAGTGCACAGACGATGCCAAAAGCGAGCATCAGTCCACCGCCGCCGAAGTCGCCCACCATGTTCAGCGGAGGAACGGGAGCTTCGCCGCGGCGAGCGAAGTGCGCAAGGGCACCGGCCAGCGCGATGTAGTTGATGTCGTGTCCCGCGGTCGACGCGAGCGGACCATCCTGACCCCAGCCCGTCATCCGCCCGTAGACCAACCGCGGATTGTGGGCGAGACACACGTCGGGCCCGACCCCGAGACGCTCCATCACCCCTGGCCGAAAACCTTCGATCAATGCGTCGGAACGTTCGATCAAGCGGAGCAAGGTGGCGACTCCTCGCTCGTTCTTCAGATCGATCGCCACGTTCCGTCGGCCTCGCAACAGCACGTCCCAGTGCGCGTCGCTGGGTGCCGGCCCACGGACGGATTGGGCGCGATCGACACGGATCACTTCCGCCCCCATGTCGGCGAGCATCATCGCCGTGAACGGACCGGGCCCGATTCCCGCGATCTCGACGACCCGAATGCCGTTGAGGGGACCTGCGCTCATCTCACTTGGACGCAGACACTTGCGCCATGTGACCTACCACCTCGTCGACGAGCGTCGGCCAGAGCGGCCGAGGGAAGTCGTGGCCCATGTCGTCGACCATCACCAGACGCGCTCCCGGAATCACCTCGGCGGTGCGGATACCTCCACTTGGCGTGATCAACGTGTCGTCGTTGCCGTGGATGACGAGTGCGGGGACCTTCATCTGCGCGAGCTGCTCCACACGACTGCCGCTCGCATAAATGGCGGCCAACTGACGCGGGGCTCCCTCGGGATAGAACCCGCGGTCGTAGTCACGAGCAGCTGCGGCGTAGGACAACTCGTTGCTGCGGTACTTCTTGGAATGCCAGATCTGCCAATTGACGGAGTGCGCGATGTACTCGTCGCGCGACGACGGAGGCGGAGTCAACAATGTTGCCGCCGCCTCGGGTGTCGGCTGGCCAACCGTCGGGTCACCAGGTTGCGACATCACCGAGATCAACGTCTTGACTCGTGTTGGATGCTCGATGGCGATCATCTGAGCGATCATGCCGCCCATCGACGCACCGAGCACGTGCGCCGAATCGACTCCCAGGTGATCGAGCAGCTTCACCGCGTCGAACGCCATGTGCGAGAGCGTGTAGGGAACGGGCGGAACCGGCTCTTCCATCAGGGCCGCCGCGATCACCTTGTCGACGTCGACCGAGACGCCGTCCAATCGAGTGGAGAGTCCGCAATCGCGATTGTCGAAACGCACGACATGGAATCCACGATCGACGAACATGTTGCAGAAGTCCGGTTCCCACTGCACCATCTGCGCCGTGTAACCCATGACGAGGAGCAGCGTCGGGTGGGACCGATCACCGAACTCGTCGTACTCGATCTCGATGTCCCGACCATCGGACGAGGTGAAACGTGCCTTGGGCATTGGACTAGTCCCTTCGCTTCTCGAACTCGATGACGGTTCGCTGGATGATGTTCTGCACTTCCTCGGGATCACGGATGTTGGCGAATCGCGATTGACCATCCTCCCCGCCCGATTCGATCAGCAGATCCCCCGCACCCACCAGCCGCTCGAGGAACGATTGATGGAAGTTGACATTGTTCACACGGCTGACGGGAATCTCCACACCGATACGCGCCACCACCCCTTCGCGGTAGATCACCCGATGGTTGGTGACCACGAAATGGGTGCGCGACCACTTGACGGCCTGAACGAGCAGCCCCACGAGACCCGTCACCACGAGCAGCCACGACGCCCGAACGGCCACCCACTCCAACCACTTCATGGGAACGCCCGAAGTGTCCACCGCGATCTCGGCGCTCATCAACGCGAGGACGAAACCCAAGACCGCGTATCCGAACGGGCGGACAAAGTCCCACCAGTGTGGGTGAAGATCGAGAATCACGCGTTCACCCTCGTTCAAGTACTTGGGCGAGAAGGGCATGGGGTAAGCGTAATGGCGACCCTTCACACCCACCGCCTACCGTCTGCACCGTGAATTCACTTCTCGTGGGACTCGACGACGGGCAACGCGAGGCGGTGCTCTGCCCGCCGACGGCGACCATCGTGCACGCGGGGGCAGGATCGGGAAAGACCCGCGTGCTCACCCACCGAATTGCACATCGCATCCTCACCGGATCTGCCGACGGCCGGCACGTGTTGGCCATCACGTTCACCCGCGAAGCAGCCAGCGAGATGCGACGCCGCCTGCGTGCACTCGGCGTGACGGACGGCGAAACGGGAACCCCCACGATCGGCACGTTCCACGCAGTCGCCTTGTCGTTGCTCCGGCAGCGGCTCGTCGGTCAGGGCAAGTCGGTGCCCAACATCGTGCACAACCGCGTCGCGCTCGCCGTAGCGGCCGCCAAGGATCACCCGCTCGGACAACGGCCGCGCGAACTACTGATCGAGATCGACTGGGCCCATGCACGTCGCATCACGCCCGAGCGCTACGCGGCGGCAGTGAAGCGCGAACAGCGATACGTGCCCTTCCCTGCCACCGAGATCGCGGAGTTGTACCGCCTGTACGAGTCCCTGAAGCGGAAGCGCCACGTCGTCGATCTCGACGACCTCGTGTCTCGGGTCACCGACGACCTCCTCGACGATCCGCAGTACGCAGAAGCCACCCGTTGGCGCTTTCGTCACCTGTTCGTCGACGAAGCGCAGGACATGAACCCGCTGCAGTTCGCCATGTTCGAGGCGCTCCGCGGCGGCCGCGAAGACGTGTTCATCGTGGGAGATCCGCTGCAGGCGATCTACGGCTGGAACGGTTCCGACCATCGACTCTTCGACGCGCTCCCTGAGTCGATCGGTCGAACGACGGTGCTTTCGCTACCGAACAACTACAGGTCGAGCGCGAACATCGTCGATGCTGCTCGACACGTGGCGATGTCGGCGATGGACGACGTCCGTGTTTGCGCCATACGTGAGCCTGGCACCAAGGTGATCGTGCGCCAATACGACGATGCCGAGGACGAGGCACGTGGTATCGCCGCCATCCTGCGATCGGTCGCCAACCGCGGCGGTGCCGATCCCTGGTCGTCGAGTGCGGTGCTCGTACGCACGAACGCTCAGATTCCGGCGATCTCCGCCGCGCTGAAGCGCGAACACATTCCCGTTGGTTCGAACAAACCCGCTCCCGACCTGGTCGCCGCAGTGGAGCGAGCAGCGCAGGCGACGTCACGACACGGACTGAGTGTGTGGGCAACCGATACGTTGCTCGAATCGGAGGACGAGGCCGAACGCACGGTCGCCGATCTGGTCAACCAGTTCCTCCATCTCGAGCACCCCGGCACCGTGGACGGACGTGCATTCTCCGCGTGGATCACATCATCGAGCACGGCGACCAACGAGGTGATCCGCGGCGTCGAGGTGATGACGATCCATTCGGCGAAGGGACGGGAGTGGCGATACGTGATCGTCGCGGGATTCGAGGACGGTCTCCTGCCACATCGTTCCGCGAAGACTCGCGAGCAGCGCGCCGAAGAGGTTCGACTCGCCTACGTGGCGCTCACGCGCGCAGCCGACGTGCTCGCCGTCACCCATGCCTCGTCACGTAACGGTCGCGCTGCGAAGCCGAGTGAACTGCTCGACGGTTTGCCACTCGGCTCGACTCCCGAGGCCCCGGTCGTCCCCGTGCGCACCGAGCGCACCTCGCCCACCCTGCTCGACGACCTTCTCGTCTGGCGCAAGGAGCGGGCGCGGCGCATCGTGCAGTCGCCAGAGAGCATCTGCAGCGACGAAGACTTGCGCCGCATCGTCGACACCATGCCTTCGTCCGAGGAGGAGCTCGCACCCATCTTCGGGCCACTCACCGCAGCACGGGTGGGCGACGAGCTGCTGCCGATCGTCGCGCGCTACGCCGACGCCTGACGAATCTTGATCAGCCGCTCGATCAGCTCGGCGCTCATCGAGACGAACACCGCGGTCGCATCTGCACACAGCGTCTCCCCGTGATGGAGGGTTGCCGCAGTGTGGATCTTGCGGCCCTCCACGGAGACGATGCGGGCGCGAAACACCAGTGGACGGTTCAGGGGCGTCGGCGAGCGATAGTTGACCGAAAGGTTCGCCGTCATTCCAGGCTTGCCCGACAAGGCCTGGACCATTCCGAGAACGTCGTCGAAGTACGCGGCAATGAAACCTCCGTGCACGCATCCCGGTGGACCTTCATACAGTGCCGAGAACGTGACGTGACCGACCACCGTGCCGAGCGATCCTTCCTCCTCCACCACGTTCGCGACCATCGGGGCCGCCACTGCGTTGAGTGTCCCCACCATCGGCGAACGATAGGCGAACTCCAGCGGATCCTCTACGAGCAATCGGACGGCCTCCTCACGTAGGCGCCGGACGTCGTCGACGCGTTCGACCTGCTGCGGTGTCAGCGGCACGCTCGGGACGTGGAACCCGTCCCAGGCACCCGCCTCGGTCACCACGAGATCAGCACCGGAGCGTGATCGCTCGGTTGCTCCCCTTTGCGGGCGTTGCGATCGATTCCGCTCCACGAACACTTCTCGGTAATCGAGGTCGTCGCCAACACCAAGTCGATACGCATGCCCCAACCCCGATGGAAGCTCCCGTTGCGATAGTCCCACCACGAGTACAGGTTGGGCTCGGGATGCTGCTCGCGAAACACGTCGTGGAAGCCCCACTCGACCAACGAACCGAGCACCGCTCGCTCCGGATCGCTTACGTGCGTCGATCCGACGAGCGTGGCGGGATCCCACACGTCGACGTCGAGAGGCGCGATGTTGAAATCGCCGGCCACCACGACGTCGTCGGATGGTTGGGCCAAGGCCGCCACGTGATCCTTCAGTTGTCTCATCCAACGCAACTTGTATTGGTATTGCTCGTGTTCGAGCGCACGACCGTTGGGAATGTACACACTGGAGACGAGACAACCCCCACATTCCGCGGTGATGATTCGCGCGTCTGGATCGGGTTCACCGACCTTGAAGTTGTTCGTGACTCTGGCGATACCCACCTTGGAGAGGATGGCCACGCCGTTCCACTGCCCTTGGCCAAAGTGTGCCGACTCGTAACCCATCGCCTCGAAGTCGAGCGCGGGAAATGCCGAATCCTTCATCTTGGTCTCTTGGATGCACACGACGTCGGGTTGCACTTCGTCCAACCAGGCCTTGACGCGTTCGAGTCGCGCTTTCAGCGAATTGACGTTCCACGTGGCGAGCAGCACTGCCCAAACCTACTTCTTCTTGACTCCGGACTTCTTTGCCGACACACGCTTCTTCTTCGCTGCCTTGCTCACCTTGGGGGCCGATACGCCGACGATTGCCACGTCGATGCTGCGGCGAGACGGAACGAAGCTGTCGACCACGAGCGACACCGCCTGACCGATCTTCACTTGCTCGCGGGCGCTGCGCGGTGCTGGATCCGCCATCAGCCGGAGCGGGAGATAACCGAGCACGTCGCCCACCCTGACGTAGACGCCGTGTGCCGAATAGCTCTCGACCACACCCTTCACCTTGCTCCCCGCTGGATACTTCTCGACGAAGTCGAGGAAGGGTTGTAGGTCGTTGACCGTCTTCGTCGGCGACTTCGGCTTGCTCGCTTTCGTCGCGGACTTGGGTTGCTGACGCACCGGGGCAGGGCGACTCGAGTTGCCCTTCGACGATGCGGGTTTCGCCTTCACCGCGAGACGCGCCCCCGGAGGTGGCGCCTTCGGCACGGGCATCGGCTTACTCGCCTCACGACTCGCCTTCTTCACGGGCTTGCCGGGCAGCGGTCGCACCGGAAGTCGCTCGATGAATACCCAGCCCACGTTTGGTACGGGCTTCCCACCGATCAAGCGTCCGGCATCGAACAACCACGGGTATTGGGCTTGGAATTCCTGATAGCTGTCGTTGGAAACGATGCTCGCCCCCACCTTCTCGGCGATGGTCAGCACGAACCCGTCTCCGCGCCCGACCGCGCCTGCGGGGGGAGAAACCAGTTCGTTGTTGTCGATCGCCGTGTTGAATTCGGTGAGTTCCTTCTTGTCGATGCGATGACCGAACGTTGCATCCACCACCACCGTGACCCTCGTGCTCGGATACTCCTTCATGAAGGCGAGAACGGCGTCGTTCAACTGAGCGAGACTCGGCTTGGTGCGGCCCTCCGTGGCCAGATTGGACCCGTCCACCACTACATGGTTAGGACGCGATCGTGCCATCCCTTCAGTCAACCACTCGCAGACACCGATGCCCGTGATCTGCGACGAATAGGATTTCGCGGTGCCCAAAGCCGTCTTCTTCGACTTTGGGGGCGTGATCACCTCGAGTCCGTTCGACGCAATCGCACGCTACGAGTCCACCCTCGGCGCTCCTTCCGGTTTCGTCGCATCGGTGAACAGCAGGAACCCTGCCGACAATGCGTGGGCCAAGATCGAACGGAACGAAATCTCCGTGGAGGAATTCGACCGCCTGTTCCGCGAGGAGACGCGAGCACTGGGACTGGAGATCTCGGGAGCAGAATTGCTCCCCCTGCTCACTGGTGAGGTGCGCGAGGAGATGGTTGCAGCGATCGACGTACTGAAGGATCACGGTCTGATCGTCGCCTGCCTCACCAACAACGTGTTGACTGCCAACCCCTCACCACGTCTGGCCGTGCTGCTGGCGAAATTCGACTTCGTCGTGGAAAGCAGCAAGGTGAACGTTCGCAAACCCGAACGACGGTTCTACGAGATCGCCTGCGAACTCGCACGAGTCGAACCAGCCGAGTGCGTGTTCCTCGATGACCTCGGGATCAACCTGAAGACCGCTCGCCAAATGGGCATGACGACGATCAAGGTGTCCAACACCGAACAGGCCCTACGAGAGTTGTCGGAGACGGTCGGTGTCGAGTTGTGGTGAGTCGCTCACCACTTGGCGAACGACTGCTCCATGAGATCCGCGAATTCCTGGTCGTGGATCACCTTCGAGCCGGTCGCCGGGCTACCCGATTCGACGCGGGCAGCGTGACGGAGGTCGTAACCCTCGTCCTTGAGACGCCAAATGCGGTGCTCGACGAAGCCCCACGCGCCCATGTTCTCCGGCTCTTCCTGGAGCCAGAGCAACTCCTTGACCTTCGGGTAGCGCTTGAGAATGGCGCGAATCTGTTGCTTGGGGAACGGATACAGCTGTTCGACGCGAACGATCGCCACGGGCGCCGCTTGCTTGGTTCGCTCGGCCATCGCGTCCCACGCGACCTTACCTGAGCAGAGGATTACCCGCTCGATCGACGCGGGATCGCTCACGAATGGATCATCGAGTACCTCCTCGAAACTGCCACGCGTGAGTCCTTCGATCGCTGATCGACTCTCCTTCATGCGCAGCGGCTGCTTGGGGGTCATCACGACCAGTGGTTTGCGTACGTCGCGGCGCACCTGACGCCGCAACATGTGGAAGTACTGCGAGGCGGTGGTCGGATAGCACACCTGGATGTTGTCCTCGGCGCACAACTGCAGGAAGCGCTCGATGCGAGCGGACGAGTGTTCTGGACCCTGACCCTCGAAGCCGTGAGGAAGCAACAGCACGACACCGTTCTGCTGCTTCCATTTGTCCTCTGCTGCGACGATGTATTGGTCGATGATCACCTGGGCACCGTTGACGAAGTCGCCGAACTGTGCCTCCCACATCACGAGCGCCTTCGGATTGCCGTGCGCATAGCCGTACTCGAAACCGAGCGCGGCGTACTCGGAGAGCAACGAGTCGTATACCCAGAACCGCGCCCGAGCGCCCGGCAGGGTGTTCAGGGGAATCCAACGAGACTCGTTGTTGTAGTCGACGAGCGTGGAGTGGCGCTGACTGAACGTTCCGCGACGGGTGTCCTCACCCGCCAGTCGCACGGGAGTTCCTTCGAGCACGAGTGAGCCGATGGCGAGTGCCTCGGCCGTCGCCCAGTCCACGTCCTGCTGACTCGCATACTGCTGGGCCCGCACCTCGAACTGCTTGACGAGCTTGGGGTGCGGAGCGAAGCCCTCTGGATAGTCGGTCAAGTGGTGGAAGATGCCGTCCAATACGGCGCGATCCACACCCGTCTCGACGTGCGGCAAGACGCCCACGGGCTCGGGTGGTTTGGGCACGCGAATCGTCTCCGGCGCGGTGGCACGGGCGGCATCCAAGGCACCCTGCAACTTGCCTTGATGGTCCGCCAGGACGGCTTCGGCGTCCTCGACCGTGATCTCACCACGACGCACCAACGTCTCGACGTACAACTTGCGCACACTGCGACGATCCGCGATCGCCTTGTACATCAGTGGCTGGGTGTAACTGGGGTCGTCACCCTCGTTGTGACCGTGACGGCGGTAACAGATCATGTCGATCACGACGTCCTTGTGGAACCGCTGGCGATATTCGAAGGCGAGACGTGCGACTCGCACACAGGCTTCAGGATCATCACCGTTGACATGGAAGATCGGTGCCTGCACCGTCTTGGCCACGTCGCTCGAATACTGCGACGAACGCGCATACTGCGGCGAAGTGGTGAACCCGATCTGATTGTTGATGATCAGGTGGATCGTTCCGCCGACGCGGTAACCGCTCGTGTCGCTCATTGCCAGACACTCCGCCACCACTCCCTGACCGGAGAACGCGGCATCGCCGTGGATCAACAACGGCAACACGCTGAACGAGTTGGGTGGCTCGATCTGGTCCTGTGCGGCGCGCACCGTACCGAGCACGATCGGGTCGACCGTCTCCAGGTGGCTCGGATTGGCGCACAACTCGATCGGAATCTCTGCACCGCTCTGTGCGCGATACGTGCCGTGGGCGCCCAGGTGGTACTTCACGTCACCCGAACCCTGCACCGAGTCGGGATTGAGATGCCCCTCGAACTCGTGGAAGATCTGGTCGTAGCTCTTGCCCACCACGTTGGCCAGCACGTTCAACCGGCCGCGGTGAGCCATGCCGAGCACTGCGCCATCGAGTTTCGAGTTCGCCGCGGCAGAGAGGATCGTGTCGAGCACCGGGATCGCCGATTCGGCGCCTTCGAGTCCGAAGCGCTTGGTGCCCACGTACTTCGTGGCCAAGAACCGTTCGAAGGCATCCGCGGCGTTGAGGCGCTCCAACACGCGCCGCCGATCTATCTGCTCTTCCTCGACACCGTGGCCTTCGAAGCGGGCCTGCACCCAACGCTGCTCTTCGGTGTTCTGGATGTGCATGTACTCGACACCGATCGAGCGGCAGTAGGCATCGCGCAACACCTTGAGCAGATCGCCCAGCGTGCTCTTCGGCACGCCACCGACACCACCCGTGAGGAACTCGCGATCGAGATCCCAGATCGTCAGACCGTAGGTTGCAGGGTCCAACTCGGGCGGCATCGCCGGCTCTTGCCAGCGCAGCGGATCGAGGTCGGCGATCAGGTGACCACGCACGCGATGGACACGAATCAGCGTCGCGATCTGCATCTGCTTCTCGAGCCTCTCCTCGTCGCTGTCGAGCGCGTTCGAGTCCTGGTGCCAGCGCACCGACTGGTACGGCACACCCACGCTGCGGAACACGTCCTCATAGAAGTCGTGCTCCCCGATCAACAGTTCGTTGACGTACTTGAGGAACAGGCCACTCTCCGCCCCCTGGATGATCCGGTGGTCGTAGGTGCTCGTCACCGTGACCACCTTGGAGATGCCGAGTCGCGACAGGGTCTTTTCGTCGCTTCCCTGGAACTCGGCCGGATAATCGATCGAGCCGACGCCGACGATCACTCCCTGACCGGGCATCAGCCGCGGCACCGACTGCACCGTGCCGATCGTGCCGGGGTTGGTCAGGCTGACGTTGGCACCTTGGAAGTCCTCCACCGTCAACTTGTTCGAGCGCACCTTGCGGATGATCTCGTCGTACGCGAGCACGAATCCGAGGAAGTCGAGGGTGTCGGCATTGCGCAGAACCGGCACGACGAGCGTGCGCTGCCCGTTGCCCTTGTCGACGTCGACCGCGAGACCGATGTTGACATGGGAGTGACGCTGCAAATTCGGCTTCGAATCGCCGTCCACCGCATAGGAGTTCTTCATGTTCGGCACGGCAACGGCGATCGCCCGAACGACGGCGTACCCGATCAGATGGGTGAAACTGACCTTTCTCTCACCCGTCCGTTCGCGATAGTTGTTGATGATCTTGCGATTCACCTCGAGCAACTTCGCCGGAACGTTGCGAAACGAAGTTGCGGTGGGAACGGTGAGGCTGCGCTCCATGTTCGTGGCAATCGCCATCCCCACGCCCTTCAGCGGCTCGGCCGGCGGGTCCGCGACGATTTCCGCCGGCGGCGACACCAGACGGTGTTCGCGGGACGGACCCTCCACTACTCGTCCTGAGGCGCGGTTGCGTCGCTGCGGAGCGGGGGCACTGAGGTCGGTCTTTTCCTCGGGGCGAATGATCTCCGCCGTGTCCTCGGTGCGCGGCGATCCCACCGGTTTGTAGTCGCTGAAAAACTCTCGCCACGTCTCGCTGACCGACTTCGGGTCGTCGCGAAAACGCTCATACATCTCTTCGACGAGCCAGGAGTTGGCCCCGAATCCTTCGGCGGGGGGCTTGTTCAGCACGAAACCATGGTACTCATGCCCGCCGCTCGACTCTGCTTCGCGTCAGGTGCGGTCTTAGCATGGGACACATGCCAAGTTTTCCCATCGTTCGCCGATCGATCCTCGTCGGTTTCGTCTGTTTCGTCGCGCTCGCTGCTTGCGGGGGCGGCGGGACGAGCGAACCTGTCGCCGTTCCGGCAGACACCGACGTGGAAGTGCACGCCGTCTCGGGCCTGCGCTGGGATCAGACGTCCTACTCCGCTCAGGCGGGCGAGATCAACGTTGCAGTCGTCAACGAGGACACCATTCGCCACACGCTCGTCGTGATCGAGGGTGAAACGATCGTCCCAGGCTTCGAACTCGAGATCAACCGCAAGGGCGACATCGACAGTGGCACCATCAGCCTCGAGCCAGGCACCTACGCGATCTTCTGCACCGTGCCCGGGCACCAGAACATGAAAGCCGAACTGATCGTCGAATAGTTCGACTCAGGTTCGGCCTGCGCGAGCCACGGCAGAACGGGGCTCGTGTCCCACCTTCTCGCTCAACCACCAGGCAGTGTCGATGAGTCCAGAGAGAGAAAACGGATGGGCGAACGCGTCTTCCCCGAGCGCGTAGACCAGATCCTCCGTCGCGAGGTTTCCCTTTGCTCGTGGTCCTCCGAAGGGGCACCCCCCTAGGCCGCCCACTGAAGCGTCGATCCGCCGCACACCACGTTCGATCGCGGCAAGTGCATTCGCCACGCCCATCCCGTATGTGTCGTGACCGTGGAATGCAAGGCGATTCGTGGGCACGACGCCGCTCACTGCGTCGATGATCGACGAGATCTGCGCGGGTCGACCGACGCCGATCGTGTCACCGAGACTGATTTCGTCGCACCCCATGGAATGCAGCCGCTCAGCGACGCGAACTACCTGTGCGATGTCGATACTTCCCTCGTAGGGACACCCCGCGATGGTCGAGACGTACCCGCGAACCGTTCGGCCTTCCTGTTTCGACTCCCTGATCACTGCCGCCGCCAAATCCAAACCGTCGTCGACGGAGCAATTGCTGTTCTTGAGGTTGAACGTCTCACTCGTCGCGACGAATACGGCCACGTCCTGGACCCCTGCGCGTCGCGCCGACTCGAGACCGCGCGAATTGGGCACCAGGCAGATCCTCTGATCGAAACCCATTCCCGCAGTTCCTGCGAATACTTCGTCGGATCCCGCCATCTGGGGAACCCGATCGGTCCTGACGAATGCGCCCACTTCCACCGACTTCACTCCGACCTGACCCAGTCGACGGATCAGATCCACACGATCACTGACCGACACGGGCACCGACTCGTTCTGTAACCCGTCGCGGGGTCCCACTTCGACGATCTCTACCGCCGCCATCGTTCAGCTGGAGGACTTGGAGATGCCGTCGAGGAAGAGATTGGCGTGCAGTCGACCGAGTTCCTTCGTCGTCATCGGGCCACCGCGTCGATACCAACGTCCGGCATTGAGGATCGACCCCATCATGACTCGATATGCGAGACCTGCTTCCAAGTCCCGCGAGAAGTGGCCGCTGTCGATTCCCCGACGAATCTCGGCGACCCAGATACCTTCGATTTCATCCTGTGTCGCAGCAACGAAATTGAAAGCGGGGAGCGTCGACAAGAGTGGAAAGTCATTCTGGAGAATGCGGATCTCCACCTGCCATCGATCCAACACCTCGAACCCATTGAGCAACATCTGGGTCAACGACTCACGGGGATCCAATTGCTGCTTGAGCACCTCTTCATAGGCGCTACGCGTGTTCGTCAACATCGTCTGCAGGATCTCCACCAACATCTGATCCTTCGACTTGAAGTGGTGGTAGAGGCTGCCCGAGAGGATTCCGGCCGCGTCGGCGATGTCCCTGACGGTGGCCGAAGCAAATCCCTTCGCCGCAATCACCCGTGCGGCTGTCGAGAGGATCTCGTCTCTGCGAGTCGCTCTCGCCTCATCGATGTCTAACACGCTCGGCATCCTAGGGGACGTCCGACCGCCACCCGATGGAGGTCACGCCCGAGGTAGCCCGAGGATCCTCTCCGCCACTTGATTTTTCAGCACTTCGTCGGTGCCCCCACCGATTCGCATGCCCGGAATACCGAGGAGGAATTCGCCCCATGCGTACGCGGCGCGATCCCCCGAATCGGCGATCAGACGAGGACCGAGGAGCAATGAGGCGGCGGCGCTCATGTCCATACCGAGGTTCGTCACGACCAACTTCGTGAGCGCGAGTTCCGGTCCGGGGGAACCCTTGGCTTTCGCCAATTCCTGCAGTCGCTCGATCAAGAGACGACCCACTTCATAGCGTTCCACCACCTGCGCAACCTGGGATCGGTGATACTGATCGGCGTCTGGGGACAATGCGTCCACCAGCCGATCGATGTAGTCCCGAGGTGGGAGCAACTCGTCGCCGATAGACGACCGTTCGTTCATCAAGATGTCGAGGACCACGGCCCAGCCCGACCCGGTATCGCCGATCAATCGGGAGTCCGGCACGAACACGTCGGTGAAGAACACTTCGCAGAACTCTGCACCGCCAGTCATCTGCCGAATCGTGCGCACTTCGACCCCGCTCGCTCGCATGTCCAGGAGGAACGCCGACAATCCTGCGTGGCGCTTCGATTCGGGTTCGTTTCGTGCGATGCAGACGCCGAAATCGGCGAACTTGGCTCCTGAACTCCACACTTTTTGACCGTTGATCACCCAGCCACCCGGCGCGCGCTCCGCCTTCGTCTTGATGTTGGCCAAATCGGACCCGGCATCGGGCTCGGAGAACAACTGACAGACGAGGATGTCGCCCCGATGCACCTTCGGCAACAACTCGTGTTTGATCTCGGACGTGCCGAACGCCAACATCGATGGCCCCAACACCTGCGTACCAGTGCGGATGAGGGTGTTGTCAGGAAACGAATGGCGGGCCAATTCGGCGCGGACGAGGTCATCGGCTTCCTTGCCCAGACCTTCGCCGCCGAGCTCCCTTGGACCCGCGACCCACGCCAAGCCGGAATCGAAGAGCGCTCGTTGGTAGTCCCGGAGTCGTTCTACGCGAGCGAGCTCCTCCTCCTCGCTGTAGATGCTCGACGCGACGACGTTCATCGCCACACGGTCCGCTACCCGCGGATCATCCTCGACGAAGAATGCACGTCCGTCCTCGTCGATGAAGCGGCGGAGGCGCTGCTCGAGTCCCTCACGCGTGACTGGAGTCACCGAGGCTTGTCTCCCACGATGGAGATGAAACTGACCACTCCACCCGGCTGGCCACCGAGGTTGTGCGTCAAGCCGAGTTGTGGTCGGGCGATCTGGCGATCTCCCGCTTCGCCACGGAACTGCAGCCACATCTCGAACATCATCCGCAGGCCTGATGCACCGATGGGATGCCCGAAACTCTTCAGGCCCCCGTCGGGAGTGACGGGAAGTTCGCCGCGAAGGTCGTATCGCCCCGCCATGACGTCCCGCCAACCCTCACCCCGCTCAGAGAAGCCGAGGTCCTCCATCAAGACGAGTTCGGTCGGCGTGAAACAGTCGTGAACCTCGGCCATCGAGATTTGCGACGCCGGATCTTCGACACCTGCTTGCACATAGGCATTGGCTGCGCACGCCGCGACTTCGGGGAACGTGGTGTAGTCGTACGACGGATCGCTGGCGCCGGTATCCGAGCCCGCTGCGAGCGACAGCGCCCGCACGAACAGCGGCGAGTCGGTGTATTTCGCCGCATCTTCGGCCCGACAGACGATGGCTGCCGCGGAGCCATCGGAGATTCCCGAACAATCGAACACGTTCAGGTCTCCGGCGATGACGGGCGCCTTGGAGATGGTCTCGATCGGCACTTCTCGTTGGAAATGAGCGCGCGGGTTCTTCGCCCCATTGGAGTGGTTCTTCGACGCGATGTGGCTCAACGTTGCGCGCATCTCCTCGCGCGACACCCCGTACTTGTCCATGTACGCCGGCACGAGGAACGAGAACATGGCCGGCGCGGTCAGATCGGCGGTGGTGCCGTCCGTCGGCGCACCCGGCACGACGAGTCCCTGCGTGTTCGAGTCCTTCAACTTCTCCACACCCACGGCCATCGCCACGTCGCAGGCACCCGATGCCACCGCGTAACACGCGTTGCGCAACGCATCCGAGCCGGTCGCGCACATGTTCTCCACTCGCGTGATCGGCTTGTTCTTGATCTTCAGCGGCTTCGACAACACCATCCCGGAGATGCCAGAAACCGAGGTCCCCAGCCAAAACGCGTCGACGTCCTCCAAGGTGATGCCCTTGGCCGATGCGACGGCGGAATTGACTGCTTCGATCAACAGGTCCTCGGCGCTGCGGTCCCAGTGATCGCCGAACTTCGTGCACCCCATGCCGACGATGGCAATGGGAACGGTCGTGTTTCTTAATGTCATTGGGCATTCTCCTTTGCCGGACGGGCTTTCCAGAAGTAGTTGCGAATTCCGTTACGCGCCGTGGAAATCAGTCGATACGTCATTTCCACCTGCATGCCGACTGCGACCGCTGCGGGATCCACGTCCGTGAGTTGGCATCGGTATCTGCCACCACCCTCGAAGTCGATCACTGCAACCACCACCGGCGGATTGAGCGAGTAGGCGATCCGATCGATCGTGAAGGTACGCACCTTGCCTTTCACCTCGCGCATCGGAACGGGCTCCATCGAATCGAGCGCACCGCAGGTCATGCACACACGTTGGGGAGGAAGGTGCACCGACGAGCACTTCGCGCAGCGACTCGCGGTGAAACCGAACTTCCAGTCGTCGTTCCTCGAGACCGCTGGCGCAGCGGGGATCTCCGGTTCTGGTCGCCGCGGGGGTTCCCGATGGACCATCCCGCGCCAGGCGAGGTAGTCGACGACGGTGACGGGCATGCCGTCACCCACACGTCCACCGGAGCCGGCCTGGGGGCTGAACTCGGGTGTGGTCGACAACACGAATGCATCCGCGCCGTCTGCACCAGAAACCACGAGCAGGTGTTGACGAGGACCCGCTTTGCTCAATGCACTCGCGATGCGAATACCCAAGTCAGCAGCGCCGAAGTACCCGAACTGATCGACATCGAGGACGGTCTTGCCACCGAACTTCGCGATCACCGCGGCGTTCACCTTGGCGGACGGAGAGGAGACCACCACCTCCGCGAGGTCGGAACGTGCGAGTCCAGCGGCACTCAGCGCAGCTTCGCCGGCCCTCACCATCAACGGGGTCTGCTGTTCTGCGGTCCAGCGGTCATCCCACGTCTGGGTACCGACATCCCCCTCTTGACGCCAGCGGTCCATCGTGGGCGACGACACCGAGGTCACCTCACCGATCCGGACGACTGGTTGCGGACCCACGGCGAGGGCGAATGCGCCGTCACTGCCGTTGATTTCGTCGTCGGAGCCGGGTCGTCCGAATCGGACGTCGGAGCCCACCAGCATCGTCGTCTCAGGCGAGGTCCGCGCCAACTTGAGGCAACCCACCGTGGACCGAGCGGCACCACCGAGGTCGAAGGCAGCAACCGACTCGCCCAAGCCGAGTACGGCGGCCATGGTTGCGGCATTCCCCTTGTCCATGAGTGGCGGTCGTGTGCTCGCGAACAAGAGATTCGAAACTCCACCGAGCGCGATCCGTCGAGCGGCCTCGACGCCCATGGTGGAGGTGTCCTCGTCGAAGGACGCCACGGTGCGAACACCCTTCCCCGAGTTCATCGAGAACGACTTGGAGACTGCACCTCGATCCAAGCGAAACGAGGGCAGATAGACCGCCCACGAGGTGATGCCGACTTCGTTCATTTTCCCGCCTTCCATTCAGGTCCTAGAACCACTTGTCGAGCCCGTACACACGGGAGGCGTTGTCCGCCATGATCAGCCGCAGGTCGTCCTCGTCGACGATCGGCGGACCCCCGTTCCAGGACTCGCTGAGTCCGACCACCTGATCGATCCACCGCTGGAGACGAGAGCCATCCTCGTCCTCGCCAGGTCCGCGAATGATGTCCGATCCGAAGATGACCCGATGGGTTCCCAACTTCTGCACCATCACCTTCATCCGATTACGGAACTCGTCGTAGTCACGATCTGCACACATTTGCCACAGCGAGATCTCGAGATAGGCCGAGCGCCAGCCCCACGCCAAATCGATCGCCTCCAGCCACCACGCCTCGAAGCCCGCGTGAGCGAAGACCCACGTGGCGTTCGGATGCTTCGCCATCTGACCGACGAGGGCAGACGGCCGGGAATTCGGGGTCACCAGTGGATCGCCACCCATCGCCGCGGTATGGATGACCATCGGGACCTCTCGCTCCTCACAGAATCCCGGGAGCCACCCGTGTGCAGGATCGTCCATCGACCAACCTGCCGCGGGGTACAACTTGAAACCCACGCACCCCTCGACTTTGGTCATCCGCTCGGCACGCTCACGGGCGTCGGGGTGACGCGGATCGATACCGGCGCAGTAGGCCAAGCGATGATTCGTCTCCTTGAACAGACGGTCGTAGTGCCACAGCATCTCGTCGACCGTCAGGTCGCCGGCTTGGCGTGGAGTGGCCAGCGTCCAGTCCACCGAGGGCACCATTCCCCCGGCGACTCCACACTTGTCGAACGCTGCGACCGTCAGACCCGCAGTCGGATCGCTCTGCTTGGTCATCACCTTCGGCTCGAGATCCTCGAGCCGACGTTCGGGAAAGCGGCGACCCATGGCTTGGCGGGCCCACGCCGTCCTCACACCACCCGGGATCCACTCACGGTCCATCACGTGCAAGTGCGCGTCGATGAGTCTCAACGTCACCATGCCTCTTCACGCACGATCACGTGCACCGACGAGACCGACGTCTGCCAGTCGATGACTCCGCCGCCGATCTGGGCCATTGCGACTCGCGGTTCGTGAACCTGCCGTGCCCCGCTCTCGCCGCGAAGCTGGCTCACCAACTCGTGAATCTGAGCGACGCCGCTGGCACCGAGTGCATGACCACGAGAGACGAGTCCGCCGGACGGATTGACCGGGAGTTTTCCTCCCAGCGCCGTGTGCCCGGACATGGCCCAATCGAATTCGCTCCCCAGAGGGCACAAACCCGTCTCACGCCAAGCGATCGCCTCGTAGGCGACGCTCGCATCGTGCACCTCCGCCACGTCCACCTCGTCGACTCCGACGCCGGCCATCGCCAACGACTTGTGGGAGGCAGCTTCTGCGGATGTCGGATTGCTCACGCCCTTCGGGGGACGCGAGGCCATTGCCGAACCCGCGATCCGGACGTTGACTCCCGACCGCTTCTTGCGCGACACGATCACCGCCGCCGATCCGTCACTGACCGGAGAACTCATCAACGTCGTGATCGGGTCCACCACCAAGCGCGAACCGAGAATGGCCTCGATCGAGTGCCCTTCCTGACGGTGGGCCATCGGGTTCAACTTGCCGTATGCGTAGGCCTTTTCGGCGATCTTCGCCAGGGCCTCGACGGTGAGTCCGCGTTCGTCGATCAGCATCCTGGCGAGTGCCGCCTGTCGATCCACGAGTGGGGTGCGATCGGTGCCGGCGCCCTCGCCGACGGCGAACATCGCATCGATGTCCGTGCCCGAGCGGTACGCCGAGAAGGTGCGGGTCTTGTCTTCGTGGTTCGCCTTCTCCACTCCGAGGGCCATCGCGGTGTCGCACATGCCCGACGCCACGGCGAGCCAGGCCAAGTGCACGGCGTTGCCGCCCGAGGCACATGCGTTCTCCACGTTGTAGATCGGAATGGTTCCGAAGCCGAGTGGGTACAACATGACCTCGCCACGAATGCATTCCTGCCCGGTGATCAATCCAGCCAACGAATTGGAGAAAAACACCGCACCCACATCATCGATGGTCATCGACGCATCGGCGAGCACTGCCTCGACTGCACCCTTGGACATCTCCTTCATCGACACGCCCAAATGACGACCGAAGCGGGTCATACCGGTTCCGACTACGTATACGTCTTCCATCTCCGACCTCCGTCAGTTCTTTCGCGGCGTCGGCCACTGGGCCGACACGCCACCGTCGACGATCAACGAATGACCGTTGACGTAACTTGCATCGTCACTGGCGAGGAATGCGGCCGCCCCCGCGACTTCCTCGGGTCGACCCTGTCGACGCATCGGACCAATGGCCGCTCGCGCAGCCAATGCCGCATCCGAGTCGCCGAACTCGCGCCGCACGAGCGCCGAGTCGATGACGCCGAGCACGACCGCATTGGAGCGGATTCCCTTGGCTCCGAACCTCACCGCAATGTGGCGCATCACGGCCAATTGCGCCGCCTTGGTGGCCTCATAGGCGAGTGATCTTCCCGAACTCAACTGGCCAGCGGTCGAACCGACGAACACGAAGCAACCGCTCTGCCGCTCGATCATCTGCGGCAACGCCTTCTGCGCCACCAACCAGTGTCCACGCACGTTGACATCGTTGGAGAACTCCCAGTCGTCGACGGTCTGTTGCACCGCCGACATGGAACTCGAAACTGCGGCGTTGGCGACGACGACATCGATGCGACCGTACTTGTCGGTGGCAAGGTCCACAATCCGCGTGCAGTCTTCGATGTTCGCCAAATCCGCCTGCACGGCGAAGGCCTCCCCCTGCAAGTTGTCGACCGTGAGAGCCGCAAGGTCGAGTCGCCGATCGACCACCACGACTCGTGCACCTTCGCTGGCCAAGCGCTGGGCGATCGCCCGACCGTTGCCCATGGGGATCTCACCCTGTGTGCGCGGAGGCCCATCGGCTCCGCCGCCGAGCACCACCGCCACGCGCCCGCCGAATCGTCCCCCGGTCATCAGTAGCTCTTCGGCAATCCGAGGATGTTCTGGGCGAGGAAGTTGAGCGTCATCTCTTGACTCACTGGAGCGATCCGAATCACCCGCGACTCTCGCCAATAGCGCTCCACGTTGTACTCCGTGGCGTAGCCGAGCCCACCGAAGGTCTGCATCGCGCGATCAGCCGCCAAGTATCCGGCTTCCGCTGCCAGGTACTTGGCCGTGTTCGCCTCTTCGCCACACGGTTCGTTGCGATCGAACTTGGCCGCCGCCACCTCGACCATTTGCCAGGCGGCGCGGAGCCGGGC
>JBJTFU010000111.1:0-6477 GCA_046093585.1 Ilumatobacteraceae bacterium
CGTGGGAACACGAGACCGAGTGCCGGGTTGAGGCCGACGGAGTTGAATGCGGCCACACCGCGGATGATCGAGGCCACCATCGCCGACACCGTGGGCGACAACGTGGGCGACTGCGCCGGTATGGCCGCCGACCTCTTCGAGAGCTACGAAGTCACGTTGGTGGCCTCGATCATCCTCGGTGTGGCCGCATTCAACTCCGTCGGCCTCAACCCGGCACTCGGTCTCGTGTTCCCACTCGCCGCCCGCGCCATCGGCGTCATCGCGTCGATCGCCGGCGTGTTCGCCGTGCGCGCCAAGGATGGCGAAACCAACGCACTGAAGCCGATCAACCGCGGCTTCCTCACCGCCGGCATCATCACCGTCATCGGCACGGCACTGCTTGCCGTCTACTACGTGGGCAACCCGGCCAAGGGCGAAATGATGTTCGGCGACAAGGCCGTGACCATGTCGGGCATCGGCTGGCGTGTGTTCGGCGCGGTCGTCGTGGGTTTGATCCTCGCCCAGGTACTCAGCCGTCTCACCGAGTACTTCACCGGCACCGAGTACGGCCCCGTGAAGGAGATCGGTGAATCGGCGGAGACCGGTCCTGCCACCGTCGTGCTCTCGGGCACCTCGGCAGGTCTCGAGTCCTCGGTGTACGCCATCATCTGCATCGCAGTCGCTCTCGGCACCACGTTGTGGATGGGCGGCGGCAACATCCAATTCTCGCTCTACCTCGTCGCCTTGTGTGGCATGGGCATGCTCGCCACCACCGGTGTGATCGTGTCGGAAGACACCTTCGGCCCGGTGGCCGACAACGCCGCTGGTATCGCCGAAATGGCTGGTGAGTTCGAAGGCGAACCGCGCAAGATCATGGTCGGCCTCGATGCGGTGGGTAACACCACCAAGGCCGTGACCAAGGGCTTCGCCATCGGTTCAGCCGTGATCGCCGCAGTGGCGCTCTTCGCCTCGTACATCGAGACGATCGCCGGCGAGTTGAAGCTCGGCCTCGAGGGCGACGCCATCTTCAGTGCGTCCGAGACGCAGATCAACGTTGCCGACGTGAAGACCTTCATCGGTCTGTTGATCGGTGGTTCGGTGGCGATGATGTTCTCCGCTCTCGCCATTCGCGCAGTGGGTCGCACCGCTGGTGTGGTCGTGCAAGAAGTGCGCAACCAGTTCCGTGACGGTGGAATCATGGCGGGCACCAAGAAGCCCGACTACGGCCCGGTCATCGACATCTGCACCGCTGCTTCGCTGCGTGAGCTCACCACTCCCGCCTTGCTCGCCGTGCTCACGCCGGTGATCGTCGGCTTCGGCCTCGGATACGCCCCGCTCGGTGCCTTCTTGGCCGCGATCATCCTCACCGGTCAGTTGATGGCCAACTACCTGAGCAACGCAGGTGGAGCGTGGGACAACGCGAAGAAGTACATCGAGGACGGTCACCATGGTGGCAAGGGTTCGGATGCACACAAGGCCGCCGTCATCGGCGACACCGTGGGTGACCCGTTCAAGGACACCGCTGGTCCGGCGCTCAACCCGTTGATCAAGGTGATGAACCTCGTGTCGCTCCTGATCCTGCCGGCAATCATCAACCTGCAGGACAACGACGCTGCTCGCCTCACGATCTCGGGTATCTCGCTCGCGGTGTTGATCGTGGCCATCGGCTACTCGCGCCGCAAGACCGAGAGCCTGGCAGTAGCCGCCTAGTTCGCTGATGCACCGGCGCTGACGTGTCGACCATTCGATACCTCAGCGCCGAGTGGATCGCGGCGATGTCCGCAGCGGTGCACTCGAACGGGGCGCTGCAGGCCCTCGCCGGCGATCACACGATCGGCTTCACCCAGATGGTGACGGGCACTCCACACGGAGACGTCACCTATCACCTGCAAGTGGCCAACGGCACACTCGCTTTCGGCAGTGGAGTCGCTTCACCCGAGCACGTGCGATTCACCGAGTCGTGGGACACTGCCGTAGCGGTGGCTACCGGGACGTTGAATGCCCAGGAGGCGTTCATCAAGGGCGCGGTCAAGTTCTCCGGCAACCACCAGTTGTTGATCGACGCGGCCGAGCTGTTCGCCGAACTGAACGGCGTATTCGAAGGTGTGCGCGAGCGCACCGAGTACCGCTGAGCTATTCGCCGCGGTGTAGACCGAGCTTCACGCCACCGACGACGGTGGCATACACCACTGCTCCGAACACCACCCCGGACAGCGCGAATGACTGCGTGCCGGAGAGCAGCACTCCCACCGTGCATCCGAGTGACGTCATGGCTCCCCATCCGAGGAGCACGCCTCCCGCCAAACCAGTAGCGGAACCGCGAACGCTGGGAACGACCACTTTGAACCGACCGCCCGCAAATGCAGACGCGAAAGAGGCCGCGACCAATCCGATCACCAGCCATCCGTTGTTGGTGATGGCCGACGACACGGTTCCCACGCAACCCTTCATCACGTCGATGCCGTGCATGACTTCGGGCAACAGGCCCTGGCCGTCGAGGAAAGTTCGCGAGACGGTTGCCAGTTGCGAGGTGACACCGAGTGGCGAGACGCGAAGATAGGCCAAGACACCGATCGCACCCACCACGCTTCCCGAGGCGAGCCACGTCCAGCGCCTTCCAAAGATGGCGTCGATGATTCCACGAGCCGGTTCACGACGCTCCGGGCCGTGACGATCCGTCTTCACGATCACCCACGCGAGAGCGCCAAGCACGGCGAGTGTGACCGCCAGCGAACCGCCGTATCCCAGCCATCTCGGCAACCACCAGACAGGGCTCTCGCTGATCATGCCGAGAAAGAGCGAGTTCCACGTGATGAACCCGAGACCGAATCCGATGAGTGAACCGATCAAGGCGGGAACCGACCGCAGCCATCCTTCGCCCAAGCGATACAAGTGCCCGCTGATGCACGCACCGGACAGCACCATGCCGAGACCGAAGGCCACTGCGCCTGCGATCAAAGGAATGCTGACGGGCGAGATGTGGGCAAGTGGTGGCAAACCCTCGCCGCCAGGGTTCGGCAAATAGAGGCCGAAGACGACCGAGTAACCGACGGCACCCACGGCGAGCGCGGTGACGATGGAGAGGAGCGCACGAGTCTTGCGTTCCTCGACCGACTCACGGAAGATGCAAAAGAAACAAAAACGGCCGCACTCGAGTGCGACTCCCAACGCAGCCCCAAACAGCAGCGAAAGCGCCGGCGCCTTGTCCATCTCGGACGTGCGCGCCAACACCCAAGCGCCGAGGACGATGCCGACGAAGACGGCAGCAAAAACGACGAACCGCTTGGATGACACGCCGGTGGTGCCCTCTTGGGGAGAGAGGACACCACCGGTCGTGGAACTACCGATCAACCCCTACCCCACACCGTGCCGGCTGGGTTGGCGATCGGGACACCGACGGAGTTGCCGTATTCGGTCCATGATCCGTCGTACAGACGAACCTCGTAGCCGAGGATCTGGCTCAGGACGAACCAGGTGTGCGCGGCGCGCTCACCGATTCGGCAATAGACGATGACTGGCGTCTTGCCATCGATCCCGGCTGCCGCGTAGATGGCCTTCAATTCGGCTGGCGACTTGAACGATCCATCGGTGTTGACGGCGGTGCTCCACGGCACGTTCTTCGCGGTCGGAATGTGGCCGGCGCGAATCGCCAACTCTTGGAAGCCTGCAGGGGCGAAGATCTTGCCGTTGTACTCGTCCGCAGAACGGATGTCGACCAGTTTGGTCTTCTTGTCGATCTTGCGACCGATTCGAACGACGTCCGGGAGGAACGCGCGCAGCTTGCGATCGGCTGGAGTCGCCGTGAAGTTGCCCTTCGCGACCGCGGTCACCGCAGGTGTCAGGGCACGGCCTTCCTTCACCCACTTGTCACGCCCGCCATTGAGAATGCGGACGTCCTTCGAGCCGTAGGTCTTGAAGATCCACACGCCCCAGGCAGCGAACCAGTTGTTCTTGTCGCCGTACAACACCACCGTCGAATCGGTGCTGATGCCAGCAGCCTGGACGAGATCCTGGAATCGCTTGCGCTGGACGATGTCACGATTCACCGCATCGACGAAGTCCGTGTGCCAACGGAAGTTCGCGGCGCCGGGAATGTGCCCCTTCTCGTAGACGCCTGGATCGGTCGACACCTCGATCACCCGAACCTTCGGGTTGCTGAGGTTGGACTCGAGCCACGAGGTCTCGACGATGTTCGGGGTGGATGTCGCAGAGGCCGAAACTGGCCCGGCTACGACGAATCCGGTGAGCCCGACGATGGCTGCCGCCACCGAGCGAACCACCCGGTTCTTGGTTGATGTAGTCATGAATTGCTCCTTTGAAACCCTGTATTTACAGGGGTTTGGTCTAATTCTTGACTATTCTAGTCGGAATTATCGGGAATATCCAACGCGCCCTCGTAGAGGGAGAGTGCTTCGTTTTCGACGTGAATCAGGTCCTGGTCAGGAGTAATACGGGTTGGCGCCCGTGGAGTGATCGGTGAGGTCGCGCACCTTAGTGATCGTCGGAACCTGGGCCGAGATCATCGTCTGCACACCCTCGAGCATCGTCTGGCGACTCATGGAGCAGCCGTGGCAGCCGCCGCCCATCGTGAAATACGCCGTTCCTTCGCTGTCGTGGCCGGCGAACGTGACGAAACCGCCGTGCGCCGCCAGTGCCGGATTCACCTCAGTCGACACGACTACCTCGATCTGGGCGGAGATTTCATCGTCCGACACGAGTCCTTCCACCACCGGCGGCTTCGGCTTGTTGGGGTTGCGGATGAGCAGACCCTGACGATCGTTGTGATCGATCACCGCGCCCTGGAACGCCTCGAGATCCTTGGCCGGGACGATGATCTTCAGGCCATCGATCGTGCGCACCTCGTCACTGAAGGCGGCCTTGGTGAAGAAGTCGAAGGACAGGTCGTAACGGAAGTCCTCCCCCGGCTGGGAGATGATTTCGAGACGAAGACCGAGCTGATTGCCTTCCACCTCGGCGTCACGCAACTCGAGCAACTTGACGTGTGCCTCCGGCGTGATCGTGATGATCGTGTCGGTGGTTACCGGCGTCGTCGATGCAAAGGGGCTCGTGGTCACGCGGTCAGGATACCTGTGCCTACGGCGACGAAGCCGAGTCGAGCGATACGCTCATCTCGAGACGCACGGGGAGTTCGCTGGTTCGGCGGACTGAGAGGGTGGCCGCCGCCACCGACCCGCACACCTGATCTGGGTAATGCCAGCGGAGGGAGCGAGAAATGCCCGAACTTCATGCACTCGTCGTGGCCGGTGGCCAACGACCCCATCCCACGCTCGTGGACGTGCTGCCCGACCATCACCTCGTCGTGGCTGCCGACTCCGGCCTCGACCATGCACGAGCACTGGGCTTGCGCGTCACGCACGTGATCGGCGACATGGATTCAGTCGATCCACGGACGCTCGCCGAGGCTGAGCGCGAGGGCGCCGTGGTGCAACGAGTTCCCCACGACAAGGATCAAGTCGATACCGAGCTGGCGATCCTCTTTGCCCGCACGCTCGGCGCGACGGCGATCACCTTGATCACCGCCGGCGGCGGGCGCCTCGATCATCAGCTCGGTGTCCTCTCGGCACTCACCCACCCCATCTTGAACGGCTGCGAGGTGCACGCGCTGTGGGACCTTGCGCGGATACGTGTGCTCAACGGACCGGAATCGGCGACGATCACCGGCGAACCGAACACGCTCGTAGGACTCGTGGCGATGAACGGAGTCGCCCGCGGCATCACGACCGAAGGATTGCGCTGGGCCCTGACCGACGAGGATCTCGAGAGTCATTCCACGCGCGGCGTGAGCAACGAGCTGATCGCCAGTCGAGCCACCATCGACGTTCGATCAGGCCACCTGTTCGTCATTCAGCCCCACGCACACGATTCGTCGAGGGAGGACTGATGAGGAGATTGGTGGTCATCGCAGCGATCGTCGTCGCCGGTTGCGGCTCGACCGAAAGCGGGGTGACGCTCACCGTGCTGGCGCACGAGTCGTTCACGCCGAGCGCGGGGATCTTCGACGAGTTCACTGCCGAGACCGGCATTCAGGTGGAGGTGATCGCTGCCGGTGATGCCGGGTCGATGGTGACGAAGGCCACGCTCACGAGCGGCAACCCGGAAGGCGACGTGATGTGGGGCATCGACAACACGTTGCTCTCCCGCGCGCTCGAAGCCGACGTCTTTACCCCCTATGCATCCCCGCTACTCGAGTCGATCGACCCCACCTTGCTCGATGGAGTTTTCGGCAACGAAGTGACGCCGGTGGATACCGGTGACGTGTGCATCAACTACGACATCGAGTGGTTCGCTACGCGCGGCATCGATCCACCCTCGACACTGCGCGATCTCATCGATCCGCGCCTCGAGGGTTTGCTCGTGGTGCAAAGCCCGCTCGAATCATCTCCGGGTTTCGCATTCTTGCTCGCCAAGATCGACGAGTTCGGTGAAGACGGCTGGCGCGGATATTGGGAGTCGTTGCGCGACAACGACGTCCTCGTC